>NZ_AZQX01000190.1:0-15611 GCF_000568385.1 Halomonas sp. BC04 | reverse complement strand
MGCACCGAGTCGATCAGGACTTCGGACGCTTGGTGCCGTACTTGGAACGGCCCTGCTTGCGGTTCTGCACGCCGGAAGTGTCGAGGGCGCCGCGAACGGTGTGATAACGCACACCCGGCAAATCCTTGACACGGCCGCCGCGGATCAGCACGACAGAGTGTTCCTGGAGGTTGTGTCCCTCACCACCGATGTAGGACGACACCTCGAACCCGTTGGTCAGACGCACGCGGCAGACCTTACGCAGGGCCGAGTTCGGCTTCTTCGGGGTGGTGGTGTAGACGCGGGTACAGACACCGCGCTTCTGCGGACAGGCCTGCAGCGCCGGCACGTCGCTCTTGGCGGCGGGGCGCTTGCGCGGCTTGCGCACGAGCTGATTGATCGTTGCCATGTTGTGTAGCTGACTCCAATGGTTGCCTTGCCTTTCAGCGGACGCGGGCACACCCACCCCACTGTTAAAGGCTGCGCATTCTAATGTCTAGCGGGGTCGGGCGTCAAGCCGGGAGCATCGCTCAGGGCCTGACGCCTTCCCACGCCGTCTACAGGTCGTCGTCGTCCGAGTCCAGCGCGGTGAGCTGGGCGCCCAGTTCCTGCTCGACATCGAAGGCCGACGGGTGGAGCAGACGCTCGGTGTCTTCACGCCGGCGGCGACGCTCCTGGTGATGGGCCAGGCCGGTTCCTGCCGGAATCAGACGGCCGACCACCACGTTCTCCTTCAGGCCGCGCAGGTAATCGCGCTTGCCGGTAACCGCCGCCTCGGTCAACACCCGCGTGGTCTCCTGGAAGGAGGCCGCGGAGATGAACGACTCGGTGGCCAGGCTGGCCTTGGTGATGCCCAGCAGCACGCGCTGGTACTTGGCCGGGAACTTCTCGGCCTTCTCCAGGCGCACATTCTGCTCCAGCACCCGTACCAGCTCGACCTGATCACCCGGGATGAAGTCGGAGTCACCGGAGTCAGTGATCTCGACCTTGCGCAGCATCTGACGCACGATCACTTCGATGTGCTTGTCGTTGATGCCCACGCCCTGGAGGCGGTAGACCTCCTGGATCTCGGCGGTGATGTACTTGGCCAGCTCCGCCACGCCCAGCAGCCGCAGGATGTCGTGCGGGTTGCTCGGGCCGTCGGAGATCACCTCGCCCTTCTCGACGCTCTCGCCCTCGAAGACGGCGATCTGGCGCCATTTCGGGATCAGCGCCTCGAACGGATCGTTGCCGTCCTCGGGAGAGATCGTCAGGCGACGCTTGCCCTTGGTCTCCTTGCCGAAGCTGATGACGCCGCTGACCTCGGCGAGGATCGCCGGCTCCTTCGGCTTGCGCGCCTCGAACAGGTCGGCCACGCGGGGCAGACCACCGGTGATGTCCTTGTTGGCGGACGCCTCCACCGGGATCCGCGCGACGATCTCACCGATGCCGATCTTGGCACCGTTCTCCACCGAGACGATGGACTTGCCGGGCAGCAGGTACTGGACGGGCGTATTCGAACCGGTGACGCTGATCGGCTCGCCGGCTTCGTCGGTGAGCAGGACCATCGGGCGCTTTTCACGTCCGGCCTGGGGACGCGCGGCGGACTCGATCACCTCGATGGAGGAGAGGCCGGTCATCTCATCCACGCTGCGGTGAATGGTCATGCCCTCGTCCATGTCGGCGTAGTGCACCTTGCCCTCGACCTCGGCAATGATCGGGTGGGTATGCGGRTCCCACTTGGCCACGGCCTGGCCGGCATCCACGGCGTCGCCATCCTTGACGGAAAGCTCGGCGCCGTAAGGCAGCTTGTAGTACTCGCGCTCACGGCCATGGTCTCGGCGACAGCCAGGGCGCTGGAGCGGGAAACCACAACCAGCTTGCCGTCGGCGCGCTCGACGAACTGATGTTGTGCAGCCGCACCGCGGCCGCATGCTTGACCTGGACGCTGTCCACCGCGGAAGCACGGGATGCCGCGCCGCCTATGTGGAAGGTCCGCATGGTCAGCTGGGTACCGGGCTCACCGATGGACTGGGCGGCGATGACACCCACCGACTCGCCAATGTTGACCTGATGGCCACGGGCCAGATCGCGGCCGTAGCAGCAGGCACAGACGCCGTGTGCGGACTCGCAGGTGATGGCACTGCGTACCACGACCTCGTCGACGCCCATGGTGTCGAGATGCTCGCACCAGGCTTCGTCGAGCAACGTGCCCTTCTCGATCAGCACCTCGTCGGTGGCCGGATCGATGACGTCCTGGGCCACCACACGACCCAGCACGCGCTGGGCCAGGGAGACGATGATGTCGCCCCCCTCGATGACCGGGTGAAGCGTCAGGCCGCGCTCGGTACCACAGTCGGTCTCGGTGATCACCATGTCCTGGGCCACGTCGACCAGGCGGCGGGTCAGGTAACCGGAGTTGGCGGTCTTGAGTGCCGTATCCGCCAGGCCTTTCCGTGCGCCGTGGGTCGAGATGAAGTACTGCAGTACGTTCAGGCCTTCACGGAAGTTGGCGACGATCGGTGTCTCGATGATCGAGCCGTCCGGCTTGGCCATCAAGCCACGCATACCCGCCAGCTGGCGGATCTGGGCGGCACTACCTCGGGCACCGGAATCGGCCATGATGAAGACGCTGTTGAAGGAGTCCTGCTCGACCTCGTTGCCATCACGGTCGATCACGGTCTCCTTCTCGATTCCGCGCATCATCGCCTTGGCCACCTTGTCGTTGGCCTTGGACCAGATATCGATGACCTTGTTGTACTTCTCGCCGGCGGTGACGAGGCCCGAGGAGAACTGATCCTCGATCTCCTTGACCTCGGCCTCGGCCGCGTCGACGATCTCGACCTTGGCATCCGGGATGACGAAGTCGTTGACGCCGATGGAGGCACCGGACCAGGTCGCCATGCGGAAACCGGTGTACATCAGCTGGTCGGCAAAGATGACGGTCGGCTTGAGGCCGGCACGACGATAGACCTCATTGAGCAGCTTGGAGATCGCCTTCTTTTTCATCGGCTGGTCGACCAGCTCGAAGGGCACGCCGTCGGGCAGGATGCGGAACAGCAGGGCACGACCAGCGGTGGTGTCGTAGATACGCCGCTGGGTGCTCTGCTCGCCGGTCTCTTCGTCGATCAGCACCTCGGTGAGGCGCACCTTGACCCGGGCATGCAGTGACACGCTCTGGGTACCGAAGGCACGCTCCACCTCGTTGAGGTTGGCGAACACCATGCCCTCGCCCTTGGCGTTGATCTTCTCGCGGGTCATGTAGTACAGGCCCAGCACCACGTCCTGGGACGGCACGATAATCGGATCGCCGTTGGCCGGTGACAGCACGTTGTTGGTGGCCATCATCAGCGCCCGCGCCTCAAGCTGGGCTTCCAGGGTCAGTGGCACGTGGACCGCCATCTGGTCACCGTCGAAGTCGGCGTTGTAGGCGGCACACACCAGCGGGTGCAGCTGGATCGCCTTGCCTTCAATCAGCAGCGGCTCGAAGGCCTGGATGCCGAGACGGTGCAGGGTCGGCGCCCGGTTGAGCAGCACCGGATGCTCGCGGATGACCTCGGCGAGGATATCCCACACCTCGGGCAGCTCGCGCTCGACCATCTTCTTGGCCGCCTTGATCGTCGAGGCGTACCCCTGCGACTGCAGCTTGGAGTAGATGAACGGCTTGAACAGCTCCAGTGCCATCTTCTTGGGCAGGCCGCACTGGTGCAGGCGCAGGGTCGGACCGACGGTGATGACCGAGCGGCCGGAATAGTCGACGCGCTTGCCCAGCAGGTTCTGACGGAAACGCCCCTGCTTGCCCTTGATCATGTCAGCCAGGGACTTCAGCGGCCGCTTGTTGGAGCCGGTAATGGCCCGGCCACGACGGCCGTTGTCCAGCAGAGCATCGACCGCTTCCTGGAGCATGCGCTTCTCGTTGCGCACGATGATGTCCGGCGCATTGAGGTCGAGCAGACGCTTCAGGCGGTTGTTGCGGTTGATCACCCGGCGATACAGGTCGTTGAGGTCGGAGGTGGCGAAGCGGCCACCGTCCAGGGGTACCAGCGGACGCAGGTCCGGCGGCAGCACCGGCAACACCTCCATGACCATCCACGCCGGCGCATTGCCGGAGTTGTGGAAGGCTTCCAGCAGCTTGAGCCGCTTGGAGAGCTTCTTGATCTTGGTCTCGGAATTGGTCTGCGGAATCTCCTCGCGCAGCCGGTCGATCTCCTCCGGCAGCTCGATGTCCTTGAGCAGCGCCTGGATCGCTTCGGCGCCCATGCGGGCGTCGAAGTCGTCGCCAAACTCCTCGAGGGCCTCGAAGTACTGCTCGTCGTTGAGCAGCTGGCCACGCTCCAGCGTGGTCATGCCCGGATCGATCACCACGAAGCTCTCGAAGTAGAGCACCCGCTCAATGTCACGCAGGGTCATGTCCAGGAACATGCCAATGCGTGACGGCAGCGACTTGAGGAACCAGATATGCGCGACGGGGCTGGCCAGCTCGATATGGCCCATGCGCTCACGACGCACCGCCGCCTTGGTCACCTCGACGCCGCACTTCTCGCAGATGATACCGCGGTGCTTCATGCGCTTGTACTTGCCGCACAGGCACTCGTAGTCCTTCACCGGGCCGAAGATCTTGGCACAGAACAGGCCGTCCCGCTCCGGCTTGAAGGTGCGGTAGTTGATGGTCTCGGGCTTCTTGACCTCACCGAAGGACCAGGAGCGAATCATGTCCGGCGAGGCGAGCGAGATCTTGATCGCATCGAACTCTTCGGACTGTGACTGCGATTTGAGGACTTTCACCAAATCTTTCATGGAGTCGGCTCCTAGCTCTCTAACTCGATATCGATGCCCAGCGAACGGATTTCCTTAACGAGTACGTTGAAGGATTCCGGCATGCCGGCATGCATGGTGTGGTCGCCGTCCACAATGCTCTTGTACATCTTGGTGCGACCTTCCACGTCGTCGGATTTCACCGTCAGCATCTCCTGGAGGGTGTAGGCCGCGCCGTAGGCTTCCAGCGCCCAGACCTCCATCTCCCCGAAGCGCTGGCCACCGAACTGCGCCTTGCCGCCCAGCGGCTGCTGGGTGACGAGCGAGTAGGAGCCGGTGGAGCGCGCGTGCATCTTGTCGTCGACCAGGTGGTTGAGCTTCAGCATGTACATGTAGCCCACCGTGACCGGCCGATCAAAGGCGTCGCCGGTACGCCCGTCGTACAGGGCCATCTGTCCGGAATCCGGCAGGTCGGCCAGGCGCAACAGATCCTTGATCTCGCTCTCCTGGGCGCCGTCGAACACCGGCGAGGCCATCGGCACGCCGCTGCGCAGGTTCTTGGCCAGGGCGATGATGTCATCGTCGCTCAGGGTGTCGAGATCCTCGACTCGGGTTCCTGTGGTCGAGTTGTAGACCTTGCCCAGGAACTCGCGGATCTCGGCCACCTGCTGTTCGCGGGCATCACGCAGCATGCGGTCGATCTTCACACCCAGCCCTTGTGCCGCCAGACCCAGGTGGGTCTCCAGAATCTGCCCCACGTTCATCCGCGAGGGTACGCCCAGCGGGTTGAGGACGACGTCCACCGACACACCGTTGTCGTCGAAGGGCATGTCCTCGACCGGCATGATGGCGGAGATGACGCCCTTGTTACCGTGACGGCCGGCCATCTTGTCACCCGGCTGGATGCGACGCTTGACCGCCATGTAGACCTTGACGATCTTGAGCACGCCTGGCGCCAGGTCATCGCCCTGGGTGAGCTTGCGCTTCTTGTCCTCGAAGCGCTCCTCCATCTCGCGGCGGCGATTCTCCAGCTGCTCGTCGGCCTGGGCCAGCAGTTCGTTGAGGGACTCTTCCTGCAGGCGCAGCTTGAACCACTGCTGGCGCGGCAGCTCCTCCAGGTAGCTCTCGGAGAGCACATCGCCCTTCTTGAGCTTGGGCCCGCCGTGCACCACCTCGCCATTCAGCGTGCGCTTGAGGCGCTCGAAGGTGGCATCCTCGGCGATACGATAGGTCTCCTGGAGATCCTTGCGCACCTCGTCGAGCTGCATCTGTTCGATGGCCAGGGCGCGCGAGTCCTTCTCCACGCCGTCGCGGGTGAAGACCTGCACGTCGATGACGGTACCCTTCATACCGGTGGGGGCACGCAGGGAGGTGTCCTTCACGTCGGAGGCCTTCTCGCCGAAGATCGCGCGCAGCAGCTTCTCCTCGGGCGTCAGCTGGGTCTCGCCCTTGGGCGTGACCTTGCCCACCAGGATGTCACCCGGGCCGACTTCGGCACCGATATAGACCACACCCGCCTCGTCCAGCTTGGAGAGCGCCGACTCGCCGACGTTGGGGATATCGGAAGTGATCTCCTCCGGCCCCAGCTTGGTGTCGCGTGACACACAGGTCAGCTCCTGGATGTGGATGGTGGTGAAGCGATCTTCCTGCACCACCCGCTCCGACAGCAGGATCGAGTCCTCGAAGTTGTAGCCATTCCAGGGCATGAAGGCGATGCGCATGTTCTGGCCCAGGGCCAGGTCACCCATGTCCACGGACGGGCCGTCGGCCAGGATGTCGCCACGTGCCACGCTGTCGCCAGGGCGCACGATGGGCCGCTGGTTCATGCAGGTGTTCTGGTTGGAACGCGTGTACTTGGTGAGGTTGTAGATGTCGACGCCGGCCTCACCGCCGATGATCTCGTCCTCGTTGATACGCACCACGATACGCTTGGCGTCGACCGAATCGATCACGCCGCCACGACGCGCCACGGCGCAGACGCCGGAGTCACGGGCCACGAAGCGCTCCATGCCGGTACCCACCAGCGGCTTCTCGGCACGCAGGGTCGGCACCGCCTGGCGCTGCATGTTCGAGCCCATCAGGGCGCGGTTGGCATCGTCGTGCTCGAGGAACGGGATCAGCGCTGCGGCAACGGAAACCACCTGACGCGGCGACACATCCATCAGCGTCACCTGCTCGGGACGCATGAAGGTGGTCTCGCCCTTGTGGCGCACCTGAACCAGGTCGTCGTCCAGCTTGTTGGACTCGTCCACGGCAGCCGAAGCCTGGGCGATGACGTAGTCGCCCTCCTCAATGGCCGAAAGGTGTACCACATCGTCGGTCACCTGGCGGTCAACCACTTTGCGGTACGGCGTCTCGAGGAAGCCGTAGCTGTTGGTGTGACTGTAGGTAGCCAGGGAGTTGATCAGGCCGATGTTGGGCCCTTCAGGGGTCTCGATGGGACAGAGACGACCGTAGTGCGTGGCGTGAACGTCGCGCACCTCGAAGCCGGCCCGCTCGCGGGTCAGACCGCCCGGCCCAAGCGCGGAGACGCGGCGCTTGTGGGTAACCTCGGAGAGTGGATTGTTCTGGTCCATGAACTGGGAAAGCTGGCTGGAACCGAAGAACTCCTTGACCGCCGCCGCAACGGGCTTGGCGTTGATCAGATCCTGGGGCATCAGGCTCGCTCTCGGCCATGGAGAGACGCTCCTTGACCGCACGCTCGACGCGCACCAGGCCAACGCGGAACTGGTTCTCGGCCATCTCGCCGACGCAGCGGATGCGCCGGTTGCCCAGGTGATCGATATCGTCGACTTCGCCGAAGCCGTTACGGATATAGATCAGCTCCTTGAGCACATCGAGGATGTCACGGTTGTCGAGCACACCGGAGCCGGTATCACCATCACGGCGCAAGCGACGATTGAACTTCATCCGACCGACGCCCGACAGGTCGTAGCGGTCCTCGGTGAAGAACAGGTTGTGGAACAGGGTCTCGGCGGCTTCCTTGGTGGGCGGCTCGCCGGGGCGCATCATGCGGTAGATCTCGACCAGCGCCTCGAGCTGCGAGCCGGTGGTATCCAGCCGCAACGTGTCGGAGATGAAAGAGCCGCAGTCGAGATCGTTGGTGTAGAGCGTCTCGATGGTGGTGATGCCGGCCTGCCCCAGCTTCTCGAGCAGCTCGGGGGTGATCACGGTATTGCAGGGGCAGATCAGCTCACCGGTGCTGGAGTCGACCTGATCCCGGGCCAGCGTCTTGCCGAACAGGTAGTCCATCGGCACGTCGAGGCGCTCAAGGCCGGATTTCTCCAGCTGGCGGATATGCTTCTGGGTGATGCGCCGACCTTCTTCGACGATCAGGTTGCCTTCGGCGTCCTTGATATCGAAGGTGGCGGTCTCGCCGCGCAGGCGCGACGGCACCAGCTCCACAGAGAAACCCGATTTCTCGATGTGGAAACTGCTGGTCTCGAAGAACTCTTCGAGAACTTCCTCGGCGGTCAGCCCCAGGGCACGCAGCAGCACCGTCGCCGGCAGCTTGCGGCGGCGGTCGATGCGCACGAAGACGTTGTCCTTGGGATCGAACTCGAAGTCGAGCCAGGAACCGCGATAGGGAATCACGCGGGCCGAGTAGAGCAGCTTGCCGGAGGAGTGGCTCTTGCCCTTGTCGTGGTCGAAGAACACACCCGGCGAGCGATGCAGCTGGGAAACGATGACCCGTTCGGTCCCGTTGACCACGAAAGTCCCGTTCTCGGTCATCAGGGGGATTTCCCCCATGTAGACTTCCTGCTCCTTGATGTCCTTGATGGCCTTGTTCGAAGAGTCCCGATCATAGATGATCAGACGAACCTTGACCCGCAGGGGCGCCGAGTAGGTAACGCCACGCAGCTGGCACTCCTTGACATCGAAGGCCGGCGTGCCGAAACGGTAGCTGACATACTCGAGCGCGGCGTTGCCGGAGAAGCTCTCGATCGGGAACACGGACTTGAAGGCCGCGTGAAGCCCGCTTTCGAGGCGCTCATCGGGAGCGCGGTCCTGCTGGAGGAAGTCGTAATAGGAATCAAGCTGGATCGCCAGCAGGTAGGGCACATCCATCACTTGGGGCAGTTTGCCGAAATCCTTGCGGATGCGTTTTTTCTCAGTGTATGAGTAAGCCATCTGTATTCCCCAGCTTGTTCACCATGGGTGACCGATGCGTGGTCGGCGCCACCCGACGGGCTCGACCCCGTCAGGCGCTGACGGCAAGCTCCCCAGAGGGTAGCTCGCCGTCGGGATTCTTCTAACAGTGCTGCAACGGCAGACTGCTAGTGCAACAGAAAAAGGCCGGCAGCGGGAGGGCCCGCCACCAGCCGTGGAAGCTTACGCAGCGCGTGAAGCCATGGGCACAAGGATTACTTGAGCTCCACGCTCGCGCCGGCTTCTTCCAGCTTCTTCTTCGCCGCTTCGGCGTCGTCCTTGGACAGACCTTCCTTGATGGTCGCCGGTGCGCCGTCGACGGCACCCTTGGCTTCCTTCAGGCCCAGGCCGGTCAGTTCGCGCACAGCCTTGATCACGTTGACTTTCTTCTCGCCAGCGCTGGTCAGGACCAGGTCGAACTCGGTCTGCTCTTCTTCGACTTCACCAGCGGCAGCCGGGCCAGCCATGACGGCGGCGGCGGCAGAAACGCCGAACTTCTCTTCCATCGCTTCGATCAGCTCGACAACTTCCATGACGGACATGTCGGCGACGGCGTTGATGATGTCTTCTTTGGTCAGTGCCATTTTGGTCTTCCTAACTTTGCGGGAGCCTCGGCGCGCCGAGCGCTCGTCTGTTCAGAGTTCGATTCAGGCTACAGGAGCGAGTTCGCCGATCAGGCGGCTGCTTCCTGCTTCTGGTCGCGCAGGGCGGCCAGGGTACGAACCAGCTTGCCGGCAGATGCTTCCTTCATGACGGACATCAGCTTGGCGATGGCCTCGTCATAAGTCGGCAGCGTTGCCAGTCGATCGATGTCGCTTGCCGGAATCAGCTCACCTTCGTAGGCCAGCGCCTTGACTTCAAAGTTCTGATCCTGCTTGGAGAACTCCTTGAACAGGCGGGCGGCAGCGCCCGGATGCTCGGTGGAGAAAGCCAGCAGTGTCGGACCGATGAAGCTCTCATTCAGGCATTCCCACTGGGTGCCTGAGAGGGCGCGGCGTGCCAGGGTGTTGCGGACAACACGGATCTGCACGCCATTCTCGCGGGCCTGCTTGCGCAGGTCGGTCATCTTCTCGACCGTGACACCACGAGAATCGGCAACTACGACGGAGAGTGCGCCCTTGGCCGCTTCACTGACCTCGGCAACAATCGCCTTCTTGCCTTCGAGTGCTAGTGGCACAGTGATCACTCCTTCGTGCCGGAACCTCGCTGCGCGGGCTCCGGGGGTTACCATTTCTTCCATAGACCGCCTCGCGACGGCTTCAGGAAGTCCCGGGTGATGGTGCTCACCAGCGATCTGGCGGCCACACCATCTGCGCAGGCACCCCATGCCGGGGACATTAAGCCGCCACTCGAAAGCGGCGGCGCCTGCGGTCTTTGACGGCGCCCCGCACACCCTGCCTGGCAAGGTGTCTGGGGACCGCAAAGTTCTTGCAAACTGCACTTGCTGCTCGCTGCCGGCATCGGAGCCCGACAGCAACGACTCTCGCCTCGCTTACGCCAGCGCGGAGTGGTCGAGGGTCAGACCCGGGCCCATGGTAGTGGACAGGGTGACCTTCTTGAGATAGACACCCTTGGAGGTGCTCGGCTTGAGACGCTTCAAGTCAGCGACCAGCGCTTCCAGGTTGCCCTGAATGGCGGCCGCATCGAAGTCGACCTTGCCCAGGGTGGTATGAATAATGCCGTTCTTATCGGTACGGAAACGCACCTGGCCCGCCTTGGCGTTCTTCACCGCGGTGGCGACGTCCGGGGTCACGGTGCCGACCTTGGGGTTGGGCATCAAGCCGCGCGGGCCGAGAATCTGGCCCAGCTGGCCGACAACGCGCATGGCGTCCGGCGAGGCGATGACCACGTCGAAGTCAAGCTGACCCTTCTTGACCCGTTCGGCCAGATCGTCCATGCCGACGATATCGGCACCGGCTTCCTTGGCGGCATCGGCATTGGCACCCTGGGTAAAGACGGCAACGCGCACGTCCTTGCCGGTACCGTTGGGCATGACGGTGGCGCCGCGCACGACCTGGTCGGATTTGCGCGGATCGACGCCCAGGTTGATGGCAACGTCGAGGGATTCCTTGAACTTGACGGTGGACAGCTCATTGAGCAGTGCCACGGCCTCTTCCAGGGAGTACGCCTTGGCCGGATCGACCTTCTCGCGAATCACCTTGGCGCGCTTGGACAGTTTAGCCATGATCAGAGACCCTCCACGTTCAGGCCCATGCTGCGGGCGCTACCAGCAATGGTACGCACAGCGGCGTCGAGATCGGCAGCCGTCAGGTCCGGCTCCTTGGTCTTTGCGATCTCCTCGAGCTGCTCGCGGGTCACGGTGCCGACCTTCTTCTTGTTCGGCTCACCGGAGCCGGACTTGATCCCAGCCGCCTTCTTCAGCAGGACGGCCGCAGGCGGCGTCTTGGTGATGAAGGTGAAGCTGCGGTCGGAGTAGACGGTGATGACCACGGGAGTCGGCAGACCCGGCTCGATTTCCTGCGTGGCCGCATTGAAGGCCTTGCAGAACTCCATGATATTGACACCGTGCTGACCCAGCGCGGGGCCCACGGGGGGACTCGGGTTGGCCTTACCGGCTGCAACCTGCAGCTTGATGTAAGCCTGTACTTTCTTGGCCATGTGTAGACTCCAGTTGGGTAGTAGCGCCTCGGAAAACACCGCTCAAATGTCTGCGCGGACGAATCGCTGCGTTGCGCGCTGCTCGACAGCCTCACCTAGTACTACCTAGGCTCCGGTGTCTGCGCTGCGTGCGCCTTGCGCTTCATTCCGCTCGCCAATTTGTTCAGCGTCCTCCTTGTGGCTCCCCGGGTTATAGGACCGCCTCGGCGGCCAGACAGCAGATGCCGGGCCGAGAGGATTACTCCTTCTCGACCTGGGCAAATTCCAGTTCGACCGGTGTCGCCCGACCGAAGATCAGCACGCTGACCTGAAGGCGACTCTTGTCGTAGTTGACTTCCTCGACCACGCCATTGAAATCGGCGAAGGGGCCGTCGACGACGCGCACGGACTGCCCCGGCTCGAAGATGGTCTTGGGACGCGGCTTGTCGGTACCGTCCTTCACCCGCCGCAGGATGGCATCGGCCTCCTTCTGGGTGATCGGCGCCGGCTTCTCCTTGGTACCACCGATGAAGCCCATGACACGCGGCGTCTCGTTGACCAGGTGCCAGGTGGCGTCATCCATTTCCATCTCGACCAGCACGTAGCCGGGATAAAACTTGCGCTCGCTCTTGCGGCGCTTGCCGTCCCGCATCTCGACGACTTCTTCGGTCGGCACCAGGATCTCGCCGAAGCGGTCCTCCATGCCATACATCTTCACGCGCTCCAACAGGGAGCGCATGACATGCTTCTCGAAGCCGGAGTAGGCGTGGACGACGTACCAACGCTTGGACATGAAAACTCCTAACCGATGACGCCGGACATCGCCCAGCCAAGAAGGGTGTCGATCAGCCACAGCATCAGACCGACCACCAGCACGGCGACAAGCACGATAGCCGTGGTCTGCACGGTTTCGGGGCGGGTCGGCCACACCACCCGCTGAATCTCTTTCTTGGCACTCTTAGCCAGCTCGGCCAGCTCGCGCCCCTTGGAAGTAGTCAGCGCCATGACCGCGGCAGCGGCACAGAGGACGACGACACCCAGCACGCGGTAGAGGATGGCCTGGTCGGCAAAGTAGGTATTACCCACGACAGCCACGGCCAGCAACGTGACGACCACCGCCCACTTGAGCCCGTCGTGGCGCGACTCCTGCACCTCGGCGTTATGTTTCATGAAAACGTGACTCCTCAGGGTGCGGCAATCGAATCATGTATCTAGTAGATGGGTGCCAACCTGGGGGAGGTTGGCAGGCCAGGAGGGAATCGAACCCCCAACCTGCGGTTTTGGAGACCGCTGCTCTGCCAATTGAGCTACTGGCCTGTATCTGATGCGCGCAACCCCTTGCAGGCAGCATGCACAACAGCGGGCGCCATGATAGCGAAGGTATCGCCTGGTGACAACCCCTTCCGGCACTTCCGAGCCGGAAAAGAAAAAGGCGAGCCTTGGCTCGCCTTTTCTGTTTGGAGCTCATGGACGGATTTGAACCGTCGACCTCACCCTTACCAAGGGTGTGCTCTACCCCTGAGCTACATGAGCAAAACCCTCTGGCACATCTTGCATGCCCCGCACCGATCATCACGATCAGCACTTGCCATACTGGAGCGGGCAGCGGGGATCGAACCCGCATCATCAGCTTGGAAGGCTGAGGTTCTACCATTGAACTATGCCCGCCCACCCACTCTGGCAGCCGAATCGCCAAAGTCGATCACGGCATGAAACTTGGTGGAGGGGGAAGGATTCGAACCTTCGAAGCTTTCGCGGCAGATTTACAGTCTGCTCCCTTTGGCCACTCGGGAACCCCTCCAGCTGGCGGCTCATTCTACCGCCTCCACGCGCCGTGTCAAGTGCTTATTTATCAGCAACTTGCCCGAAGAACCTCCAACCGGAAGCACCCTCAGCCGTGGAACGCGCTGCATTGTGTCAAAGCAGCATGGAGAAAGCAAGGCCTGCACGGATTTTTTCCAGACCTGCCGGCTGGGGCACCCGTGGCGCGCCCGACATACGCCCGGCTCGCTCGGCGGCAGTCAGCGGGAAGCACGCCTCCAGCCCCCCGTACACCATGTCCGGCCATACCGCATGAGGGGACTGCATACCACGGGAGACGACCCGGGCGTCCCCACCCGTGAGCAACATCGGCAAGGCCACCCCCTCCCGGTCGCACACCTCCGAGTAGATCCGGTTGATGGCGCTGACCGCCGCCATATAGATGCCGTGATTGACCGCCTCGACGGTACGCTGTCCGGGCAGCAGCAGCTCCTCCGCTTCACTGTCGGGGTCGATAGCCACATTGCGGGTACCCAGCTTGAGGCTCTCTTTCATCAAGCGCAGTCCGGGTATGATATACCCCCCCAGATGCCGGCCACCGGGCAATACGAAGTCAACGGTGATGGCACTGCCGCAATCCACCGCGCAGCAGCCCCCTGCCAACTGGTAGCCCGCCAGCACCCCCATCCATCGGTCCACACCTAGCCGATGAGGGTCCTCATAGCCGTTGACGACGCCGAGCGCCTCCGGGGTAGAGCGCGCCACATGCACGCCTCGCACTCGGCTGTGCAGCAGCGCCACGGTCTGCTCCAGAACCACTTCTCGAGCCACGCTGGAAATTCGCACCGCCTCGACCACATCCAGGTCGGGAATGTCGGACCCGGGCTTCCACTCTTCCCGGGTCCAAACGGCACCACGGGAGCGAATCTCGCTACTATCGGCATCCTTCAGACGCCACTTGGACAGCGTATTACCGATATCCAGGTCAAGAATCATGAGCGGCCACGCACGCTAATCTCGCCCCCAGCCAAGCGCTCACGTCGCCCATCCTTCCGAATCCAGAGGTTGCCCGACTCATCAACGCCTTCAGCCGTCGCCACCAGGCTCTGTCCGCCCCGGAGCACATCGATATCACAGCCGCCAAACGCATGCCGGGCATTCCATTGGTCACGCCAGGCAGCAAAGCCCAGGCGCTCATAGTCGGCGAGGAGCGGAAGGAGCTCATCAAGCAGTTCATAGGCCAAGTGGTTGCGAGATAGCCCCGGCGCTTGGTCGTGCACCGCCGCGACCGGCTGCCCGATCGCCTCACGAAACTCCTGGGGCAGGCTGACATTGATTCCCATGCCGATCACGACTTCGCAGGGACCTGCGGCATCGCCGCTGATCTCCACCAGGATGCCGGCAAGCTTGCCCAGCCGGCCCTCGACGCTCTCAAGGAGCACATCGTTGGGCCACTTTAGCTTAGGGGCAACCCCGTGCCGCTCCAGCACCTGTGCCAGCACTACCCCCACGGCCAGGCTGAGCCCCTCCAAGGCCACGACACCGGAGTCGAACCGCCAGCCAAGCGACAGCATGAGCGCGCGTCCCCAGGGAGTCGACCAGGTACGTCCTCGGCGCCCACGGCCTTCGCTCTGCTGCTCCACCAGGCACACCTCACCATGCCCGGCACCCTGGTCGAAGCGCTGGCGGATGAACGCATTGCTAGAGGGCAGGGTCTCCTCAATGAACAGGCGAGCGAGATGTTGCCGACCCTGTCGTGACAGTCCAGCCACGATGGCTCCACCATCGAGCAGCTCCAGTGGACCTGAGATGCGGTACCCCTGCCCCTTGACGGCTTCCAGAGGGATGCCCAGCGCCTCGAGCTTCTTCAGCTGTTTCCATATCGCCGTACGCGATACGCCCAGCCGCTCGCCCAACTGCTCGCCTGAGTGAAACTCCCCATCACTCAGCAGGCGGATCAGATCACCGATGGTCATGCCCTGTGCCCCAACCGGGAAAAGGCCCATTCTAGCGGAACTGCAGCAGGCACTGCACTGATCACAAAAAGAAAAACCCCAGCTTCTTTCGAAACTGGGGTTTTCTCGGAATAAATGCCTGACAAGGCGAAGCCCCGACCAATGGCCGGGGCTTCTGAATAAGTGCCTGACGATGATCTGGCCGGCACTCCGGGACTCTCCATGGGGAGACCCCCAAACGGCGAAACCCAGCCTCTTTCGAAGCTGGGTTTCTGAATAAATGCCTGACGATGACCTACTCTCGCATGGGGAGACCCCACACTACCATCGGCGCTGAACGGTTTCACTGCTGAGTTCGGCATGGGATCAGGTGGTTCCCGAACGCTATGGTCGTCAGGCAAAACTGGTTGGAATCATGCTGGCGTGATCGTCTCG
>NZ_AZQX01000189.1:0-6649 GCF_000568385.1 Halomonas sp. BC04 | reverse complement strand
CGCAGCATCACCGGGCGCTGGAAGACCATCGCCTGGCGCAGGAGGCGGCCGCTGTCATGGGTCGCCCAGCGCACTTGACCGCTGCTGGGGGCGAGCAGGCCATGGGCCAGGCGCATCAGCAGGCTCTTGCCGGCCCCGTTGGTCCCAGTATCACCGTGCGACCGCGGGGCGCCAGCGTGAGGTCGACATCCTGCAGCAGTGTCTGGCCCCGGTGGGAAAAGCCGAGCCCTTCCAGGCGCAGCACGGGCTCGCTTGTCGGCGAAACGGGTGGCAGCCAGGTGGCGGGCTGGCAGAAGTCGTTCATCCCAGTTTCCTCCTGGCACGTTCGCCGACCAGATAGGCCGTGCCGTTGACCAGTGCCACCAGGCCCAGCAGCACCAGGCCAAGGCCGAGTGCCAGTGCCAGGTTGCCCTTGCTGGTTTCCAGGGCGATGGCCGTGGTCATCACCCGGGTCACGCCGTCGATGTTGCCACCGACGATCAGCACGGCGCCGACCTCGGCGCTAGCCCGGCCGAAGCCGGCCAGTATCACCGTCATCAGCGCGAAGCGGGCATCCCAGAGCAGGCTGGGCATGGCGCGAAGGCGAGTCACGCCGAAGGAGTGCAGCTGTTCGCGGTACTCGTCCCAGAGGATCAGGACATGGTCGCGGGTCAGGGCGGCGATGATGGGCAGCACCAGCAACGACTGGGCGATGACCATGGCGGTGGGAGTGAACAGCAGCCCCAGCTCACCCAGGGGCCGGCCCGGGACAGCATCAGATAGACCAGCAGGCCGGCCACGACCGGCGGCAGGCCCATGAAGGCGTTGAGCAGCGTGACCACCAGGCCGCGGCCGGGGAATTGCCAAAGCGCCAGTGCGGCGCCCAACGGCAGTCCGATCAGCGCCCCGACCAGAACGGCGGCCAGCGACACCTGAAGCGACAGGGTCACGATGCCGAGCAGGGTCGGATCCAGGCCCAGGATCAGGCTGAGGGCGGCCTGGAAGGCGTTGTCGGTATCCGGCATTCGCGGCTCCGGGCGAGTGTGGCGATGGCCCATGGTAAGCCAAGGCCGGGCTGGCGGCATTCACGAAACGACCCACACATGCCAGCCCGGCGCAGTGAAGCCGCAACCACGGCCGTGCACCGGTTCTCTCCATCAGGTCAGGTAGGCATGCTAACCTTTCATTTCTCGCTCTCGCCACGCCCGGTGGGCGCTTCCTCAGGCCTGGCGAAGGGGCGGAAGGAATCCTGGAAGACCGCATTCAGGTCGAAGGACGAGCACTTGCCGATGGAATCGAAGTGCTGGTCGAGCCAAAGGTCGGCCCAGGCACGCCCCTGGGTATGCAGCCGGGAAACAAAGTCCCATTCCGCGTTGAGCTTGCTCGAGGCGCTGAGCTTCTCGACCTCCTGCTCGGCATGGATCAGGTGCAGGCGCATGGAGCGATACCGCTCCAGCTCGACGTCCGCCGTGTCGATCAGTTGCTGCAATAGCTGGATGCTGCGCAGTTCCTTGATCAGGCTGGTGTTGAAGGTGATCTCGTTGATGCGGTTGATGATGTCCCGGGCGCTTTCGGGGAGCTGGCTGCGAACCAGGGGGTTGACCTGTACCACCACCAGATCACGGCAGCCCTGGTCGTCCACCAGCGGGAAGAGGGCGGGGTTGCCGCTGTAGCCACCATCCCAGTAGGCCTCACCATCGATCTCCACGGCCGGGAACATGAACGGCAGGCAGGCCGAGGCCATGACGGTATCCACGCTCAGCTCGGGCTGGCGGAACACCTTGGCGCGCCCGGTACGCACATTGGTGGCGGTAACGAATATCTTCGCCTTGCTGCAGGCGTTTACCCGCTCGAAGTCCACCAGTTCGCTGACCAGGTCACGCAATGGGTTAATGCCCAGGGGGTTGAGCTTCGCCGGGGGAACCAGTTGGGTGAGGCTTTCGAAGAAGAGATAGCTCGGCGAGGTATCGAGACCGTCGTTGCCCATCAGCCGATCCCAGGGGGAGCGCTGGATCGGTGAGAAACGCGCTGCGTCGCTGACGCCCTTCCAGAAGGTATGCAGCGCTTCCCGGGCACCCTCGCGGCCGCCCTTGTGCAGTCCATCGGCCAATACCACGGCATTCATGGCGCCGGCACTGGTGCCGCTGACCCCGTCGATCTCCAGCCGCTCCTCTTCCAGCAGCCGGTCGAGAACGCCCCAGGTCAGGGCGCCGTGGGAACCGCCGCCCTGTAGTGCGAGGTCGATGAGCTTCTTGTCGTCCTTCGCCATGCTATCTCCTTGAAGTCTGAATGCTGCGATGCAGTGTAGGCTTCTCGGGCGTCTCTGTCTGCCGAAATGGTTCTCTTCCAGGCTGGTGAAATCGCGTGAACAACTGCCAGGCGATCACGGTGGGTTCGCCCATCGCCCAGGGCATGCCACTATTAGCTTGCCGAATTGCCAGGATGTCTCTCATGACCCGTCTGTTCAAGAAGCACTATCACCCGGCCGGCACCGCGCCGGGTACCCTGCGAGAACTCTCGATGGAACAGGCGGCCCTGCACGGTCCCGCCACCTTCTCCCTGGTTTGTCGCGAGGCCGGCCGCTGGGGCGAGGTGCACGAGGTCGCATCCGAGGCGATTCCCGAAGCGTCGGAGGAGGGGGCGCTGTACTGGCTGCATGTGCAGGGTATGCCGGCGGCCGAGGAACTCGAGCGGCTCGGCGAGCGGGCGGGTCTGCATCCGCTGGTCCAGGAGGACATACTCAATGGCGGTCAGCGGCCCAAGGTCGAGCGTTTCGATGCGTCGCTGGTGGTCATCCTCGGCATACCCGAGGTGGACGACGAGGGTAGGCTGCATATCTACCAGCTGACGCTGTTCATGGGTGGCAATATCGTCGTCAGCGTGATGGCGGAGAGCCTGGACCCCTTTGTCGAGGTACGCCGTCGGCTCAAGGAGCGGGGAGGACGAGCGCTCGGTGAACCCGACGACCTGCTCTATGGCCACCTCGATGCTGCCGTGGACCACGCCTTCCCGGTGCTGGATGGGATAGCGAGCGTATCGAGGAACTCGAGATGGAGATCCTCAACCGCCCCGACAGTTCGACCCTGGAGCGGCTGCATGGTCTTAAGCGCGAACTCATCATGCTGCGGCGCTATCTCTGGCCCACCCGCGAAGTCATCAACCAGCTGCTGCGTGACCACGACGACCTGTTCACGCCGGATACGCGCATGTGGATGCGCGACGTCTACGACCATACCGTGCAGATCATGGACCTGGTGGAGAGCTATCGCGACATGGCCGCCAGCCTGCTCGATATCTATCTCTCCAGCATGAGTCACCGGCTCAACGAGAGCATGCGAACCCTGACCATCATCGCCACCGTCTTCATGCCGCTGACCTTTATCGTCGGCGTCTACGGCATGAACTTCGAGCACCCCACCAGCCCCTTTGCTATGCCGGAGCTGGGCTGGTACTGGGGCTATCCCATGGTGTGGGGCGTGATGATCGCCGTTGCCATCGGCATGGTCGTCTGGTTCAAGCGCAGGCGGTGGTTCTGATCATGACCTGCCAGGGCCATCACCGCCCGCAAGCCGTTCGAGTGATCAGCAACTGCCGTAGCCGCGTCCCCGGCGTCCGCCGTTCAGGAAGCCTCACTGCTGCTCCCCCAGAGCCAGCACACGAGTGGTCGCGCGCCATAGGTCCCAGCCGTCCCGCCAGCCGGGGGATACCTCCACATGCTCGAGCCCCCCGGCCTCATACAACCGGGCCTGGCCCTGGGGCAGAGCGTCCTGTAAGCGCCTGCTGTGGCTGACCGGGATCACCCGGTCATTCGGCCCGTGAATCAGCACCAGTTGTGCCTGCAGCTTGTCGAGATTCCGCGCCGACAGATCCAGCGCCTCGAACTCCTCCACCATCGGTGGCGGTAGTGCCGCGATCAGCGCCTCCACCCGCTCGGGATCTTCATTGGTCACCAGGTTGTAAGCCGCCTGCGCCTCTGGTCCCAGGCGATTCACCTTGGCTTGCACCGAGGCGAGAGGGTCGTCCAGCTTGCGCCGGGCGATGGCGGCCAGTAATGCCCGGTCTTCCTCGTTATCCAGCCAGTGAAGCTGGCTCAGCAGCATCGCCCAGCGACCCTCCTGCAGCGGCGGTGGTGCCTCCTGGCCGGTGCCGCCACGGTCCTCACCGGTGGTGACATAGCGCAGCATGTCCGTCAGGTCGTAGTAGCCCCCCAGGGCGATCAGGAAGCGTACCCGGTCCGCGGTATCCTCCTGCTTGGCGGCGATCAGCGCCGGTCCCACCGCCAGGCTGATGGCGGCCACCGCCGTGTCCGACTCTCCTGCCGGCAGCTCATCCGCGGCATAGCGAATGGCATCGGCGATCGACTCCGCCTCGCGGGTGCTGATGGAATAGTTCTTCAGGCCCTCCAGGTCCGGCACCATCACCGTGAACCCCAGGCGGGACAGCGTCATCGCGAACTCCATCAGGCGTGGATCGCGGCGACCCGCCTCGGTGAGGCCATGGACCAGAATCAAGCTGCCCCGGTGGGGCTCCTCCGGGCGGTAGAGGTCCGCCTGGTACTCACGCTCGTCGATCGCATAGGACAGGCCCTCACGGCTGGGGTCCGGGGTTCGCAGCTTCAGCCGGCTTTCCTCGTTGCCTGCCGCAATATCCCCCAGGGCCAGCAGCGCCTCGTAGCCCCGGCTGACACTGCCGTGTCCCACCAGCAGGGTGGCGATCAGCCCCGTCACCAGCAAGAAGGCGGCGACTCGTGTTGCAAGCGTCATGGCCATGCCGTTGATCCGTAGGGAGGAGAGCCCATGACTTCATGAGACTTCCCGGCCCGAGTGTCGTTCGGCGGGGGCGCGGAGAGACCCGACGGTGACGGCAGGTCCAGGCCCCGGTGCCATCAGGCACCGGGGCAAGGCGGCTCAGTGAGCATTGCCGATAGGCAGGTCGGGACAGCTCTGCTCAGGCTCTCCGGGCAGGGTCAGGCCCTGGCCGTTCTCGCCCTCGGGAGCGTTGAAGAAGGTCGCCACCACCACGGCGACCTCGTCCTCGCTGGGGTTGAAGGAGCTGTGGATGTTGTCGAATCCCGGGTCGATGAACAGCTCGCCAGCCGTATAGGGGCGCTCGACACAGTCATCAGGATAGACGTAGACCAGGGTGCCCTGGCGGATGGTAGCGATCACCGGGCCGGGATGGGTGTGCCAGGGGAAGGCCGCCCCCGGCTGGACGGTGATCTCGGCCATGGCGACCCGCCCGGGGTCGGGCAGCTCCAGGACCTGGCGGTCCCGGCCCTCGACGGCGAGGCTGATCTCCAGGCTCACCTCGTCGGTGATGACGCTACGCTCGGTCAGCTCCTGCACGGCGATAGGCGGTGGGTCGTCGCCCGCCGCCAGTGGTGGGGCGGCCAGCGCCAGGGCGCCGAGGGCAAGGGCAGCGAGGGTCAGGGGATGGGGCGCTTGGGGTTTCATCGTAATTCTCCTTCGTCTCGTTAGACGTGATGATCACGCCGGGAGTGCCGGCGGGATGTTGTGGTTGTGGCGGAACAGGTTCTGCGGGTCGTAGCGCGCCTTGATGCGCGCCAGGCGCGCGTAGTTCTCGCCATAGGTGGCCCGGATTCGGTCGTGTCCCTCGTCCATCATGAAGTTCACGTAGGCCCCGCCGGCCGAGCTGGGGTGCAGGGCCTCCCAGTAGCGCACGGCCCAGTCGCGCACGCGGTCGGCGTTGGCCGGGTCGGGATCGATACCCACTACCACGGCGCTCCAGTTGGCCGCCCGGTGGTGGAAGGCGGTCTCCTCCCGGCTCACGCGGTGGACGGCTCCGTCGGTGGGGTAGACGTGCATGGTGGAGAGTGGGGTGGGCACCTCGGCGAAGCGCTCGTGGACGGCGATCGCCTCGTCGGTGATCTCGGTGAAGAAGTCGCCTCGCCAGTAGGAGTGCAGCCCCGGCGGGTAGAGCGGGTCGAAGACCGACTGCAGGGCCGGGAAGGGCACCTCGTGGATGCCGTCCAGCAGCGGCGAGCCGAACTCGCGTGCCGGAGCGAGGGCGGCGTCGGCGTCCTCGCGGTCGCCGCTATAGACCAGACGACGCCACAGACATGGCGGCCATGCAGGGCCTCCGGGAAGGGCGGTGCCGGCGGCACGGTGCCGACCATGAAGAAGCCGTTGAGCGCTTCCGGCGCCGACGGAAGGAAGTCGCGATACCAGCGCAGCACCGCTCCGGTGTCGGCCAGGTCATACAGGACCGGTCCGGCCATGACGTTGCGCACCGGATGGCAGCGGAACTGGAAGGCGGTGACCACCCCGAAGTTACCTCCGCCGCCGCGTAGCGCCCAGAACAGGTCGGGATGCGTCTCGTCGCTGGCGGTCACGAAGCTGCCATCGGACAGCACCACGTCGGCGGCCAGCAGGTTGTCGATGGTCAGCCCGTAGTGGCGGGTAAGGTAGCCGCTTCCGCCGCCGAGGGAGAGGCCCCCGACGCCGCTGGTGGAGATGATGCCGAAGGGGGTGGCGAGCTCGAAGGCGTGGGTCGCGTGATCGACGTCACCCAGGGTGCAGCCGCCCTGCACCAGTACGCTGCGCTCGGTCGGGTCAACGCGCACGCCACGCATGGCCGAGAGGTCGATCACCAGACCGCCGTCACACACCGCCTGGCCGCTGGCGCTGTGGCCGCCGCCTCGCACGGCGAG
>NZ_AZQX01000188.1:0-5995 GCF_000568385.1 Halomonas sp. BC04 | reverse complement strand
AACACACCGATGAATCTTACCGAACTCAAGCAAAAGACCGTCCCGGAGCTCCTGGAGCTTGCCCGCGAAATGGGCATCGACAACCTGGCTCGCTCGCGCAAGCAGGACATCATCTTCGCCATCCTCAAGAAGCACGCCAAGAGCGGCGAGGATATCTACGGCGATGGGGTGCTCGAAATCCTGCAGGACGGCTTCGGCTTCCTGCGCAGCGCCGACAGCTCCTACCTGGCCGGCCCGGACGACATCTATGTCTCGCCCTCACAGATCCGGCGCTTCAATCTGCGCAAGGGCGACTCCATTTCCGGCAAGATTCGGCCGCCGAAGGAAGGGGAGCGCTACTTCGCGCTGCTCAAGGTCAGCCAGATCAACTTCGACAAGCCGGAAAACGCCAAGCACAAGATCCTGTTCGAGAACCTCACGCCGCTGTTCCCTACCGAGCGGCTGCGCATGGAGATCGGCAACGGCTCCACCGAGGATCTGACGTCGCGGATCATCGATCTCACCGCACCCATCGGCAAGGGCCAGCGTGGCCTGATCGTCTCCCCGCCCAAGGCGGGCAAGACGCTGATGCTGCAGAACATCGCTACCTCGATCACGCGCAACGACCCCGACTGCCACCTGATCGTGCTGCTGATCGACGAGCGGCCCGAGGAAGTGACCGAAATGTCGCGCACCGTGCGCGGCGAAGTGGTCGCCTCGACCTTCGACGAACCGCCGGCGCGCCACGTCCAGGTTGCCGAGATGGTCATCGAGAAGGCCAAGCGGCTGGTCGAGCACAAGAAGGACGTGGTGATCCTGCTCGACTCCATCACCCGCCTGGCGCGTGCCTACAACACCGTGGTACCCAGCTCCGGCAAGGTGCTCACCGGCGGTGTCGACGCCCACGCCCTGGAGAAGCCCAAGCGCTTCTTCGGTGCCGCGCGTAACATCGAGGAGGGCGGCAGCCTGACCATCATCGCCACTGCGCTGGTGGATACCGGCTCCAAGATGGACGAGGTGATCTTCGAGGAGTTCAAGGGCACCGGCAACATGGAAGCCCATCTGGACCGCAAGCTGGCCGAGCGTCGCGTCTACCCGGCGATCAACATTCGCCGTTCCGGCACCCGCCGCGAGGACCTGATCGCCTCCGAGGACGAGATGCAGCGCATGTGGATCCTGCGCAAGCTGCTCAATCCCATGGAGGACACCGCGGCCACCGAGTTCCTGATCGACCGCCTGAAAGATACCAAGACTAACCTCGAGTTTTTTGAGGCAATGAAGCGCCGCTGATTGCTGTTAATAGTTGGCGGCGGCGTCGAGGCTCTCGGGGCTGTTCCGTCGACAAGCCTGCGGGGAGGCGCTGTGAATACCTCCCTGTACGCTACCGACGCCATCCATGGCGTAGGACCTCCCCTCCGGCTTGTCCCCGGCGCCCCTCGCCGCGGTCAATTCATAGCTCCGGGGCCTGTCGCCGGAAAAGCCGCGGATTGAGGGCAGCTGACTTGCGGGGCGGAGTAGGAAAGGGGCGGCATGCTATGCTGCCCCTTTCGTCGTTCGGGAAACGGGATAGGATTGGTTCATGAAATACAAGGATCTACGGGATTTTATCGCCGCGCTGGAGGCCCAGGGCGAGCTGGTGCGAGTCTCGGCCGAGGTCGATCCCTACCTGGAAATCACCGAGATCTGCGATCGCACCCTGCGCGCCGGCGGCCCGGCGCTGCTGTTCGAGAACGTCAAGGGTCACACCATGCCTTTGTTGGGCAACCTGTTCGGCACCCCGCATCGGGTCGCCCTGGGCATGGGGCAGGATAGCGTCGAGGCGCTGCGGGAGGTGGGCAAGCTGCTTGCCTTCCTCAAGGAACCCGACCCGCCCAAGGGCATGCGCGACGCCTGGGACAAGCTGCCGATCTTCAAGCAGGTCATGAGCATGGGCCCGAAGACGGTGCGTTCGGCCCCGGTCCAGGCGCTGGAATATGAGGGTGACGACGTCGATCTCGGTCGGCTGCCGATCCAGCACTGCTGGCCTGGCGATGTCGCCCCTCTCGTGACCTGGCCGCTGGTGGTCACCCGCGGACCGCACAAGAAGCGCCAGAACCTTGGCATCTACCGCCAGCAGAAGCTTTCCCGAAACCGGCTGATCATGCGCTGGCTCTCCCACCGAGGCGGAGCGCTCGACTTCCAGGAGTTCCAGCAGACGAACCCGGGCGAGCCCTTCCCGGTGGCGGTGGCGCTGGGCGCCGATCCGGCCACCATCCTCGGTGCGGTGACGCCGGTGCCGGATTCGCTCTCCGAATACGCTTTCGCCGGTCTGTTGCGCGGTTCTCGCACCGAGCTGGTCAAGTGCGGGCATGCGGATCTTCAGGTGCCGGCATCGGCGGAGATCATCCTGGAGGGCTTCATCTACCCGGATGACACCGCGCCGGAAGGCCCCTACGGCGATCACACCGGCTACTACAACGAGGTGGACGAGTTCCCGGTCTTCACGGTCACTCGCATGACCATGCGCAAAGACGCCATCTACCACTCCACCTACACCGGTCGGCCACCGGACGAGCCGGCTATTCTCGGCGTGGCACTCAACGAAGTGTTCGTGCCGATCCTGCGCAAGCAGTTTCCCGAGATCACCGACTTCTATCTTCCCCCGGAGGCTGTTCCTATCGCATGGCGGTGGTGACCATGAAGAAGCAGTACCCGGGCCACGCCAAGCGAGTCATGATGGGGGTGTGGAGCTTCCTGCGCCAGTTCATGTACACCAAGTTCGTGGTGGTGCTCGATGATGACGTCAGCGCCCGCGACTGGAAGGACGTGATCTGGGCCATCACCACGCGGATGGACCCGGCCCGGGATACCGTGCTGGTGGAGAACACACCCATCGACTACCTTGACTTCGCCTCCCCGGTGGCGGGTCTGGGCTCCAAGATGGGGCTGGACGCCACCGCCAAGTGGCCCGGCGAAACCGACAGAGAGTGGGGCACGCCCATCGTCATGGACGAGGCCGTCAAGGCCCGCGTCAGCGAACGCTGGAACGAACTGGGTATCGCACTACCCACCAACCCTGATGACAAGAGGCATACATGACGGCAAGGACCCTGACGTGCCAGGTGACGGCAGTGGAGGACCTCACTCCCGACGTGTTCCGGGTACGGCTGGAGGGGCGTCCCGAGGCCATGGCCCATGCGCCGGGACAGTATCTCGAGCTGGCGCTGGACGATGAGACCTGGGTCCCGTTCTCCATTGCCAATGCCCACGGCGGAGACGGCACCCTGGAGCTTCATATCCAGCACTGGCCCGAGCGTGAGAACTCGGACCGCCTGCGCGACCTGGTCGTGGTTGCCCACCATCTGACCCTGCGCATGCCGGGGGGCGACTGCGTGCTGGACAACACAAGCCAGCGGCCGCTGCTGCTGATTGCCGCCGGTACCGGCTTCGCCCAGATGAAGGCCATCGTCGAGGCCTCGCTGCACGAATGCCCGCAGCGGCCCATCGACCTGTGGTGGGCGGCGCGGGAACGGCGTGATCTCTATCTCGAGAGCTTGCCGCGGGAGTGGGCCGAGAGCCACGACAATGTCCGCTTCCATGTGGTCACTGAGGTGGCGCCGGAGAAGCCGGTGGCTGGAGAGCGGATCGACGGCCATCTGGGGCGCATCGACCAGGCGCTGGCCGAGGCGCTCGACGACATTTCCGACCATGACGTCTACCTCTCCGGATCGCCGGGCATGGTCTACGCCTGTGTCGATGTGCTGGCCTCGCTGGGGCTCTCTGCCTCCCGGGTCTTCTCGGATGTCTTCGCCTATGCGCCGCGCCAGCCCCTGGTGCCGACGGCAGGCGTGCTCAGGCGGGAAGGCGGCGGGTGAGCGCCTCGCCGATCCTGATCACAGGCGGCGCCCAGCGCCTGGGGCGCCACTGTGCCGAGCGGCTGGCCGAGGACGGGCATCCCGTGATCATCAGCTATCGCCGTGAGCGCGAGGAGCTTGCGGCGCTGCGCGAGCGGGGCATCGTGACACTCGAGGCCGACTTCTCCAGCGAAGCTGGAATTCTCGACTTCATCGCTCGCCTCAAGGTCGAGACGTTGTCACTGAGGGCTATCGTGCACAATGCCAGCGACTGGGCGCCGGACTCTGCCGACGACCAGGCCGGCGCGACCTTCGAGCGGCTGTTTCGCATCCATATGCAGGCCCCCTACCTGATCAACCTGCACTGCCGTGAGCTGCTGGAAGCTTGCGGAGAGCCCCAGCGCGACATCGTGCATATCACCGACTACGTGGTGCAGAAAGGCTCGAGGAAGCACGCCGCCTATACTGCGACCAAGGCGGGGCTGGAGAACTTGACGCTGTCGTTCGCGGCCATGTATGCCCCCTCGATCCAGGTGAATGCCATCGCCCCGGCGCTGATCATGCTCAATGAGGGTGACGATGCCGCCTACGTTGAAAAGGCGAGAGCCAAGTCGGCCATGGGCATGGTGCCGGGGCCGGGGGTGTTCTATCAGAGCCTGCGTTACCTGCTCGACAATCGCTATGTCACCGGGATCACCCTGCCACTCGATGGCGGCCGCCATCTTCGCTAGACTGGAATCATCGAAT
The DNA here is from genome assembly GCF_000568385.1 of Halomonas sp. BC04. NCBI lineage: Bacteria > Pseudomonadati > Pseudomonadota > Gammaproteobacteria > Oceanospirillales > Halomonadaceae > Halomonas > Halomonas sp. BC04. The sequence goes on along the minus strand of NZ_AZQX01000188.1, from coordinate 1,436 downwards.
GAGGAGCCTGCCGAAGCTTCCTCCAGGGCAGGTGGCAGCAAGGCGGGCAGCATAAGGGACAAGGAGCGAGAGGATGACGGCACAAGACTCGACCTACCATGACGAGAGTGGCCTGCTGTGGCTGATACCGCTGGCGCTGGTTCTGGCGCTGAACTGCCTGCCGCTGATCATTGGCATCGCCCGGGTCTTCAGTCATTGAAGCAACCGGACTTGCCAAGGTTGCCGCGATGCGGCACGATGAAAGCAGAATTCAGGGAGACGATCATGTCACCGAGCCTTGCTCAATCCATCCGCTTCTTCAACCGCGCACCCGGCGCGGGGAAGTCGCGTGGGTTGGGTTTCGGTGGTCAGTACTGGTACTGGTTTAGCGCCGGTGTGCCGGCGGCCGGGTCCTAGGACACCGCCGCGAAGGCACACCCTAACCGGGTTGCCTCCCACCAGAAACCCCCGGTCGGCAACCCGCCCGGGGGTTTTGCGTTATGCAGCCCCGACGACTATCTTTTGCAACGCAGCAATGACAGGAGACGCACCATGACCACACGCTACAGCGCCTTTGCCGCCTTCGCCCGTAACCGCCAGGATTATTTTGGTTGGGGCTATGGCTGGCGATTTAGCGCTACGCGGTCGGGTCAGTGCGCCACCTCCGACCGTGAGATTGCCGGTGGCACGAATACGTCACGATGTTTACCGATCTCACGGAGTTGATGACCATGAATGCCCATGCTTCCCTTGCCGAACGCCTGCCCGACAGCCCTGCCGAGCTCGATCTTGCCGCTGAAACGAACCGTGCAGAAATGACGCTGCCCACCCCGGGTGCACTGCGACACGCCCTTCCGCTGGATCCGTTGCTGGTCGAGCGGCTCCAGGCCCAGCGCCGGGCCGTCCACGACATCCTGCAGGGTCATGATGACCGGCTGCTGGTGGTGGTTGGCCCCTGTTCGATCCATGACCCTGTGGCAGCCATGGAGTACGCGCAACGCCTGGCCGAGCTGACCCCCAGGGTGTCCGATCGTCTACTGCCGGTCATGCGTGTCTATGTGGAGAAGCCGCGCACCACGGTGGGTTGGAAGGGACTGGCCTATGATCCCGACCTGGATGGCGGCGGTGACATGGCCCGTGGCCTTCAGCTGTCGCGACAGCTGATGCGCGATATCGCCTCGCTTGGCCTGCCTGTGGCCACCGAGCTGCTGCAACCGATGCTGGCCCCCTACCTGGATGACCTGCTGGCCTGGGTCGCCATCGGCGCACGGACCACCGAATCCCAGTTGCATCGTGAGCTGGCCAGTGGTCTGGACGCGGCGGTGGGCTTCAAGAATGCCACCAGCGGGGACGTCAAGGTCGCCCTGGACGCCATGCGGGCCGCAGCGCACCCCCACCAGCACTTCGCTCTTGCCGCCGACGGTCGCCCCGTGATGCGCGAGACCGCCGGCAACCCC
>NZ_AZQX01000187.1:0-12792 GCF_000568385.1 Halomonas sp. BC04 | reverse complement strand
CCAGGGTCTGCCACTCCTCCTCTGGAATCGAGGTCAGCTCCAGTTTGCCACCGGTGGTGCGATAGTGCGCCTCCCCCCACCAATACCAGTGCTGCCGGTAGTAGTGGGAATTGTCCATGCAGAGCTTGAACAGCATCTGCAGGTGCTCGGGCACCTCGTTCCAGCGATCGGAGTTGGCAAAATAGGAGCCGGCCCAGGCGCCGGAAATGTTGTTGGTCAGGTAGTAGTTGGCGACATCGGCCCAACCCACGGTATAGGCCTCGGTGATCCCCGCCCAGGCGATTCCGTCGAGCTCGCGGGTCTGCATGGCGACCTCGATATCCTCCCAGGGAAGCGTCACCGGTACCACGCCGAATCGGCTCAGGAAGCGCCCCGCCGTGGGGAAAGTGAAGACGCGCTTGCCGCGCAGGTCTTCGATGCTGCGAATCGGATCCCGGGTCACGAAGTTGCAGGGGTCCCAGGCGCCGGCACCGAGCCAGGTCACGCCGTCGATCTCGGCATAGGCCTCTTCCCAGATCTCCTTGAGGCCGTAGTGCTCGAAGAGCACCGGCACATCGAGGCTGTAGCGCGAGGCGAAGGGGAAGTAACCACCGAAGACCGACACATCCACCGGGGCGGCGATCGAGTCGTCGTCGCTCTGCACCGCGTCGATGGTGCCGCGCTGCATGGCACGGAACAGCTCACCGGTGGGAACCAGCTGGTCGGCATAGAACAGCTCGATCTCCATTTCGCCGTTGGCGGCCTTGTTGAAGGCGTCGATGGAGGGCTTGATGACGTGGGCTGCTAACGCCGGCCCGGCATAGGTCTGCATGCGCCAGCGAATGGGGGTGCGCGACTGGGCGTGGACATAGGGGGCACCGACAGTGGCTGCACCCACCGTGGCGGCGGTAGCCACCCCGGCCTTCTTGAGAAAGTCGCGTCTGTTGCGGTTGGTCATTTTCATTCTCCCGATAGCGATTTGTTGTTGTTTCACTTGCCTGGCACGCCAGGCGCGGTGTCATTCCCCTGTGTTCCCCTCCTTGCCCCGGCGGGCATGGGTCACCCCATGAAGAAAGCATTGATCTCAGTAGCCGTAGTAGAGCTCCGGCAGCCACAGCGCCAGCTGCGGAAAGACGGTGATCAAGCCCAGCCCCAGCAGCATAATCAGCACGAAGGGCCAGACACTGCGGTAGATGTCACCCAGGGACACCTCCGGCGGCGCCATGGCCCGCATCAGGAACAGGTTGTAGCCGAACGGGGGCGTCATGTAGGCGATCTGCACGGTGATGGTGTAGAGCACGCCGTACCACACGGGGTCGAAACCCAGGCTCACCACCAGCGGTACATAGAGCGGTGCCACGATCACCAGCATCGCGGTATCGTCCAGGAACATGCCCATCAGGATGTAGGAGAGCTGCATCATCAGCAGGATCTCCCAGGGGCCCAGCCCCATGCGATCGAGGAAGACGTTCTCGATCGCCCGCACTGCCCCGAGGCCATCAAACACCGCACCGAAGCTGAGGGCGGCGAGAATGATCCACATGAACATGCAACTGATGCCCAGGGTGCGGCGCACCGTGACCTCGATCACGGCCCGGGTCAGGCGTCCCTTGAACAGCGCCGCGAGGGTCGCCGCGAAGGCGCCGTAGGCGGCACTCTCCACCAGGCTGGTGACTCCCATCAGGAACAGTCCGGTCATGGAGAAGAAGATCAGCAGCGGCAGGATCCCGGCGCGCAGCAGCTTGAGCTTCGCACCCAGGCTCATGTTGCGCTCCTCCGGCGGCAAGGCCGGCCCCAGGCTCGGCTGCAGCCGGCAGCGCACCACGATGTAGATCACGAACATGGCGGCCAGGATCAGCCCGGGAATCGCCCCGGCCAGCCACAGCTTGCCCACCGGCTGGCGGGCGATCATGCCGTAGAGCACCAGCACCACGCTGGGCGGCACCAGGATCCCCAGCGAGCTTCCCGCCTGGATCACCCCGGTGACCATGATCTTGTCGTAGCCCCGGCGGAGCAGCTCCGGCAAGGCGATGCTGGCCCCGATCGCCATGCCGGCCACGCTCAGGCCGTTCATGGCCGAGACAACCACCATCAGGCCGATGGTGCCCACCGCCAGGCCGCCCCGCAGCGATCCCATCCAGACATGGAACATCTCGTAGAGGTCACCGGCGATGCCCGACTCGGAGAGCATGTAGCCCATGAACACGAACAGCGGCAGGGTCAGCAGCGGATACCAGTTCATCAGCACGAAACTGGCGTTGAACGGCATCTCCACCCCGCCATCGCCCCACAGCAGCAGCGCCGAGGCGGCCCCGACGAAGCCGATGACGCCGAACACCCGCTGGCCGGTCAACAGCAGCAGCATCATGCTCGAGAACATCATCAACGCGATCATCTCGTAGCTCATTCGGCATCCTCCGCATAGATGTCCTGCCCGCGGGCCGTGGCGACATCCTTGAAGAAGGTCGCGATAGCCTGCAACAGCATCAGCAGGATGCCGGTACACATGATGATCTTGATCGGCGCCAGCGGTGGCGCCCAGGCGGAGTAGTTGCGCTGTCCGTACTGCAGCGCGTACTGGGTGCTGGAGATGCCGCCCAGCAACAGCGTGACCAGGAAGAAGATCAGGAAGAGAATGGTGATGGCGTCGACCAGCGCCTGGGTGCGAGGGGTCCAGCGGCTATAGAAAAGATCCATGCGCACATGGGACCCCATCTGCATGGCATAGGCGCCGCCCAGGAGGTAGTAGCTCACCAGCATGAACTGGGACATCTCAACGCCCCACATCAGCGGGCTGTTGAGCACGGTACGCGAGAATGAGGCATAGAGCAGTAGCGCCATCATCACGAAGACCAGGTACATGACCAGCCGTCCCACCCCTCGATTGAGGCGATCGACGAGGCGCACATAGCGTCTTATTGTTCTTGGCATGTCGGGAAAAACCCTGTGCGGCTTGAAACAGTGCGTTTCAGTCTTGGCCGGTCTTTCTCCGTACCGCAAAGAGCATCGGTGTTGGTGACGCAGCGACTATCGATAAAATCGATAGTGAACTCGGGCTGGGCATCCCCCCGGCCCATCTCCCCCGCTGAGCCATGAATCGTCTATCAGGTACTCAGGTGCGGGTAGACACCTCCGCGGAGAGCCATGGCAGGGCCTGGTCGAGCTGACCACGGAAGCGTTGTTCCAGCAGGCGGCGGCTGTCCCGGGCCAGTAACCCGGGCAGGTCGCCCAGCTCGTCGCGACGCGCGACCAGMGTCAACTCGCGGCTGAGCGGCGCCAACGGCAGCGGCGCKAYCTGGACCTTGAGGCTCTCCAGTCCGGCCTGATAGAGGCACAGTGGCGTGGTGATGGTCCAGCCGGCTCCGGCGCTGACCAGGCGCAGCACCGCAAAGGTGTTGTCGAGATGGAGTCGGGCCGGTAGCTCCAGCTTGTTCAAGCGCAGATGGCGCTCGATGGCCTGGCCGATCAACGACTGCGGCGTATAGCGCACGAAGTCGAGCTGACGGGCGATCCAGCGAAGGTTGTCCAAGGGACCCGACCAGCCGAGCGGCACCACCAGCACGAAGGGTTCGCGCAACAGGGCATGCCGCTCCAGGCCATCATAGTTCTCGAGACGATCATCGGAGATGATGATGTCCACATGGCGGGTCAGCAGGGCATGGCTGTGCATATGGGACAACCCCGTGGTCAGGGTATAGTCCCGCGTATAGCGCCGGATCAACTCGATCAACGGCTGCCCCACGGCCGTGGCCATGGAATCGACCAGCGCCAGGCGCACCTGGTGAAGCTGCCCGAAGGCGCCCGACACCAGCTCACGACGGGTACTGCGCGCCTCCTCCAGCAGGCGCCGGGCACGGTCATAGAAGAAGCGACCCGCACTGGTCGGCTCCAGCGGCCGGGTGTTGCGCTTGAACAACGCCACCCCCATCCCCTCCTCGAGGTTGGCCAGGCTCTGGGACACCGACGACTGCTTGAGCCCCAACCGCCGGGCGGCGGCACTCTGGCTGCCCTGCTCCAGGGTCTCGACGAAGATTTCCATGCTGCGCAGGTCGAACCCGAAGCCGCTTCGCATTGCTCCTCCTGACTCATCATATGACGACGAACTCGAAACCTGGACCGGTCCTGCTCAGTCGGATAGAAGCCGCTCCAATGCCGTACCGGGCATGGGCCGATGAAAGTGGAAGCCCTGGAATCGACGACAGCCGCGGTTCAGCAGGAAGTCCAGCTGTGCCTCATTCTCGACACCCTCGGCCACGACCTCGATGCCGAGATGCTGCGCCATGGCCAGTATCGTCTCGACGATGGCGGCGTCGTTGCTGTCGGAGTCCAGGTCGCTGACGAAGCTGCGGTCGATCTTCAATTCGTCCAGCGGCAGGCACTTGAGGTAAGTCAGGGAGGAGAAACCGGTACCAAAATCGTCCAGGGCCAGATTGACTCCCAGCCGCTTGAGTTGATGCATGCGCTCGACGGCATCACCGAGACCGTCGATCATGATGCTCTCGGTCAGCTCGATGGTCAGCCGCGACGGATCGACGCCATGAGTGCCCAGCACCCAGGTCACCCCTTCGACGAATCCAGGCTGAGTGAAGTGTCGCACGCTGATGTTGACCGACAGGCGAGGCAGCGTTTCGGCCGGCAGTCGAGTCAACAGCTCGCAGCAGTTGTCCAGCATCCAGGTCTCGAGCTCGACGATCAGGTCGCTCTCCTCCGCGATGGCAATGAAGACCTCCGGCGATATCCAGCCATGGACCGGATGCTGCCAGCGCATCAGCCCCTCGACACCGAATATCCGCCCGTCCTGGTCCAGCTGGGGCTGAAAGTGGGCACAGAGCTGATCTTCTGCCAGGGCCCGACGCAGCGCCTGCTCCATCTCCAGCCGCCAGGTGATCTGGGTCTGCATCGCCGGCTCGTAACCACAGACCTGGGCCCGTCCCTTGACCTTGGCCTGGTACATGGCGGTATCGGCATGTCGCAGTACATCGCCCACGTCATCGTCGACAGAAAGAGGAAAGAGGGTATAGCCGATACTCGGCGTGACGCTGATCCGATGCCCCTCGAGGTCATAGACCTTGCGCAGCGAGGTGAGAAGGTCCCGGGCCATCTGCTCGGCCCTCACCAGCTCGGCCTGCCGGTCCCCCGACAGCGCCGGCACCAGCACCACGAACTCGTCGCCGCTGAGGCGAGCCGCCATGTCCCCGTCGCGCATGCAGACCAGCAGCCGCTTGCTTAGCTGCCTGAGCAGCTCGTCACCGACGGTGTGACCCAGGGAATCGTTGATCATCTTGAAGCGGTCGAGGTCGAGGAACATCACCAGGCCCAGACGACCGTCATCGCGGCGGTCCCGGATGGTGGAAGCCAGGGTCTCGATCAGCAGGCGGCGATTGGGCAGCTCTGTCAGTGGGTCGAAATAGGCCTGGCGATGAATGATCTCCTCGGCTCGCTTGCGCTCGGTGAAGTCCTCGATCAGGGCCACACCGCCAACGATCTCGCCCTTCTCGTTGCGCAGGGCGTTGTAGAAGGCGCGCAGCGGCGTCAGCTTGCCGCTGAGAATGGCGCGATAGGTTCCTTCGTAATAGCCGGTCCCGCTGGCCAGCGCCTGGCGGACCGCTCCGGACACCCGCTTGTCCTCCACTTGTTCCAGCAGGTTAAGCCCCAGCAAGCGTTGCCGGCTCGCCCCGAGGATATCCAGGCACTTCTCGTTACAGTCGACGACACGCCCTTCCCGGTCGAAGTGCATCACCCCCAGGGGCGTGTGGCGGAAGATGGCACGATAGCGACCCTCGCTCTCACGCAGCTGGGTCTCCCGTGAGGTGACGGCCAGGCGCAGGGCAATATTGTCACTGATGATGCGGTAGAGCCGGCGGCTGACCGTCAACAGGAGTCCGAGGAACAGCACCACCATGGCTGAAAGCAGCCAGGCAAACGACGTCCCGTACAGCAGCAACTGGCCCAGCATAGGTAGCATGGTGGGAAGGATGAAGATGGGAGCCACCCACCAAACCGAGGACAGGGTGGTCATCCCTCCAGCGGTGACCCCAGCCAGCACGATAGCAAGGGCAGCCAGCTGACCGGGATGCTCCATGGTGAACATGAGCAGTCCCGCAGCGCCCCACACCGTGCCGGCAATACCGGCCCCCCAGGCGAATCGGTACAGCCAACGCCGCTGACGACGACGGCTTGCAGAAAGACGATGGTAATACCAGGCGAGTCCCAGGCGACTGCAGGAGACAACCACCAGCGCGGCCAGCCATCCGACCAACAGTGTGGCGGGCAATAACGGCCACATCGCGGCAACCAGCAGGCACGCTCCCATTACACTGGCCAGCACCGGCTGCCACAGCCGCTCGTAGAGCAGATGAACCTGCTCCTGGACGAGCTGACGGCGCTGGGGCGAGACAGGCAGAGGCGCACCGAGGCTCTCGAAGCGCTCCTCCGAGGGAAGGACGGGCATGCGATGCTTCCGAATCGATTACTTTGTCGTGGCTCCTATCTTTACCGCATGCCGGCGGATATAGCGAGGGAGCCGCCCTCAACGCAAGGCGGTCGGGGGACTCCCTGTCGTGTTCAAGGCCAGGAATAGACACCACGATTCAGGCCATCCCGGATCGCCGAGATCACCTTGGCCCCGCGCAACGTAGCCCCGCTGTAGCCATCGATATCGTCGACCATGCGCTCGGGCTCATAGAGCCTGAAGATGCGCGTGACGGGCTCGCCTTCCAGGCGCTCGGCGATCTGGCGATGCTGCACCATGACCGGGTAGAGTTCGTCGCCCTCCTCCAGTGCCAGGTAGTCCACCCCACGGTAGGCCAGGTAGCGATAGTTGACTGACTCGAAGTGGCCATCGCGCAGGTCGAAGGTGATGTTGACCTGGATGATCCCGCGGTCGGTAAAGACACCGCGGTAGTGGCCATCCAGGGGCATGCCCAGCATGGCGCGGTGGAGGCGCTCGTCCTCGGCTGGCGAAAGGCGCGCCTCGGCGGTGTCGGTGTCATTGGCGATCTCGGACGTTTCCTCGACGGCCTGGGACTCGACCGGCTCCCCGTCCTCGTCCACCAGACGCCCGACCAGATACTCCTCGAGCATCCCCTCGGCTCTTGGGCTGTGGGGCACCCCGGGACGCTTGTTGTCCCAGCCCTCGGTGGCCTCCCTGCCACACCACTCCAGCATCACCTCCTCTTCGGTGGGGTGATCGGGGATGTACTCGGTGACGTCGTAGACCCGACCATGAATGGCCTTCCAGCAGCTCTCGGCGGAGTCGTGCTCGGCCAGTTCGTCCAGGGTGATCGTGTCGAGGTCGTCGTCGGAGCGCTCCTCCTCCCCTGCCTGGGACAATGCGCTGGCCGAGAGCAGGGTGAGGATACTGGCCAGGAAAGCGATAAAGGCGGTATAGGCGATCTTGTTCATAGGAAATCGAAGACCTCGCTGTGTATGCGTGAGAGAGGAATGCCCTGGTCGGTCAGCAGTCGCTGCAGGTGATCGTTCATTCCCGGGGGGCCGCAGATATAGATTTCTCGTTCCGCGTAGTCGGGGCAGTGCTGGCGCAGGAAGGCTTCGTCCAGCCGTCCTCGCTCCCTGGAGTAATGCTGGGTAAAGCTGAAGGACTCGTGAGCTTCGGCAATGCCCCCGAGTTCCTTCTGATAGTAGGCACGGTCAGGGCTATTGGCGAGATAGAAGAGGTGGACATGGCCCTTGCAGCTCCCCCCTGAGGCCAGGTCACGGGCCCCGCCGACGAAGGGCGTGATGCCGATGCCGCCGCCCAGCCAGAGCATGTCGCGCTTCGGGAAGCGGCGCCCGAAGAACTCTCCATAGGGCCCCTCGACCAACACCCGGGTTCCCGGCGTCACCGACTGCAGGGCGCGGCTGGCATCACCCAGCTCCTTGATGCCGATTCGCAGCTGATTGTCGCTTGGGCTCGATGCAATGGTGTAGGGGTGCTCCTCGCCGCGGCCGGCGGTCAGGGTCTCGTCCAGCGGTGAAAGGTAGACGAACTGCCCTGTCTCATGCCTCATGCGTCGCCCCTCGGGCTCAAGCACCAGCTCCACCACGCCCCGCGCCAGTCTGTCCACAGACGTGATCCGGTAAGGCAGGCGCGACCAGCGGGGGGAGAGAAGCTTGCGCCAGGCGATGGCACCGAGCCCGGCGATACCGAGCAGCCACCAGGGCCAGGTCTCACCGGCCAGCAGCAGGACGTGCCAGAGCGCCAGCAGCACTGCCGCCGCCGAAACGAGGTGCAGACGCTTCCAGCGCTGGTAGTGGGGCTGGCCAAAGAAGTCGAAGGTGGGTGCCAGGAAGATCACCATGGCCAGCCAGGCGAACCAGCCCAGCCAGATCGCGCCATGGCTGACAGGAGGAAAGAGGGTTGTCACCGCGGCATCCAGCGAGGACGGCACCGCCGCCAGGGCCAGGGCCAGCACATGCACCATGACCAGGATGAAGGCACCGAACCCCATCCAGTGGTGCATCTTCCAGAGCCGCACCAGCCCGCCGAAGAGGCGATCGAAACCCGGCAGCCGCAGACTGACCGCTGCTGCAAGCAGCATCATCGCCAGCCCCAGGATGCCGCTGACCTGCCCCACCCAGGAGAGCCAGGCCGCCGGTGGGCCTCCCATACCACCCAGTCGCGGCAGCGCCACCAGAAGCGGCAGCAGAAGGAGGACGATCAACAGCAGGTCGCCATAGCGAGGTCGCAGGGGCATGCTGGGCTCCATCAAGAACAGACTCTCTCATTCTTGCTGACTATTTCCATTGCGCAACCCTGTCTAGCGCTAACGCACCGTTGTGTGACCCAAATCAACGCGTCATACAGCGCGTCAACCACACTGAAGTTCAGGAAGGCCTCCCTGACGTCGATACTTACCAAAACAACAAACCATATCCATAGACCGAGGAGCCTCTATGGCTAATAACAAGATGAGCCACAGGGTTTCGCCCTGGCTGGCGCTGGCACTCCCTGCCGCGCTGGCGCTGACCTGGGCAACCCAAGGCAGCGGCGTGATCGAGAAGGACCATGACCGCAATATCCACATTCCCGACGAGCTGCTCATGCCGCTGCAGCTCCAGGTGGCCTACAACGATGACGAGGTCTTCTTCCGCTATCGTTGGCCCGCCGAACAGGCCTATGTCTACCACGACATGCTGCGCTACGAGGATGGCGTGTGGCATCGTCATGGCGCCTCGCCCGTCGGACCGGATCCGGACAATACCTACGAAGACCGTGTCACCATGCTGGTGGACGATGGCAGCGTGCCGGAGTTCGGTCGCTATGGCGGCTACATCACCGTGGGCAGCGGCATGCGTTACTTTCCTGATGTGGCCAGTGCCGATGAGGTCCGTGAGCACCCTCACCTCGGCGAGACACTGGGCCGCAGCGATGTCCGCAAATATCTACCGGCCACCCGTACGGACCAGAATGACTGGCGCAGCGTGGTGAATGAGGACCTGCTGGGCGCCCAGCGCGAGGCCGGTTATTTCCTCGACCTGTGGCACTGGCGTGCGGGACGCTCCAACCCCATCGGCATGTCCGACGATAACTGGGTCGGCGAATACCGCAACAGTGATGCCGGCACAGGCCCCTTCACGACCAACTGGGATGGTGAGAACGAACGGCCCAGTTGGATGTTCGACCCCGAAGCGGTGGATATCCACGCCTTGCGCTGGGAGGATATCGCCGCGAACCGCTACGACTTCGACGGCCTCTACTACCTGGCCGAGGACTTTGCCATCGAATTCGACCCCGACCACGACTGGCAGAACGGCGACGTGATTCCACGCCGCCTGCTGCGCCAGCCCGAGGCTCCCGCGCGGCGATTCGGGTCCATGGCGATGCTCGCTGGGCCGATGGTCATTGGGACGTGACCCTGGTGCGCGCCATGGATACCGGAAGCCTCTGGATGACAAGGTCTTCCACGAACAGGGGCGCTACGACCTCGGTATCGCGGTGCACCGCGACGCCACCGGCAGCCGCTGGCACTACGTCTCGATGCCCTACAGCCTGGGGCTCGGCCGCGACGCGGATATCCAGGCCCAGCGTCTCAACGGCAGTGATCCCGAGTGGTCCGGCGACTGGAGCGAGATCACGCTCTTCTACCCGGGGCAGGTCAACTGGCCACTGCTGATCAGCGATGCCCATGCCGGCGCCCAAGATATCGCCGAAGGCACCGCGGTTCGTGCCCGCCATCACGAGAAGCAGCTGGCCTACTACGGCATGGAGATGGAGTTCAACGGCCCCATCACCGCGCGCTGGGGTCTGACGCTCTTCAGCGGACTGTTCCTGATGCTGGGGCTGACGCTAGCCCTGATACCTGCCTTCCGCCCGACTCACAAGGGAGACCTCTAATGGCTGCCATGCATCATATGCTCGTGCACTTTCCACTGGCGCTCTGGGCGCTCGCCATCCTGATGATCCTGATCGGCGCCTTCCTCTCCGGCCGACTAGCCGACATCAGTCGAGCTGCGCTGCTGCCGGTACTGGTAATCAGCGTGCTGGGGGGCGTAGCAGGCATTGTCAGCGGACTGATGGTCTGGCCGATGCAGGCCAATATCACCAGCCCGCTGGCCCGCAACCATATCCTGATGGCCTTCTGGTCGCTGGGGGTCTTCACCATGCTCACCGCACTGGTATGGCGGGCAGGCGACGCCGCCTTCGACGGAAGCCGTCGTTGGGCACTGGTGGTGCTGGCCTGATCGGCGGCCTCCTGTTGGCTTCCGCCGGCACACTGGGCGGACATATGCTCGGCGAGGCCACTCCCTGGTCCGCTGTCCTTGGCCTGCTCGGCTGGAACGTCTACACCACCTATTACACACCCTACTGGGTGCTGTTGCTCCTGCTGCTGGCAGGCCTGGGAGGCATCTACCTCGGGTACCGTGCGTCAGGCCGCCTGAAACCTGGTAAGGCTACGCTCGAATAAACGCTGAACCGAGTGGCTACCATCAAGGGCTCCCGAACGGAGCCCTTTTGGTTACCTGATTACGCATGTTGATCAGCCCCTGCCAGGCGCCTATCGGCGCCAGTCGCGATGGAAACCAGCGCTCCAACAGCTGCTTTCTCCACCAACGTTGCCTCGACGCTGTCGGAGGAAGCTTTAGCGTGAAAGGATCCGGATTGCAGGCGAGCACAAGCCTGCCGGCAGTCTTGCCGACGCCAACGATCACCGCCAACGCGGCGGCCTCCGCCAGGCGCCTGCTGCGTCTTATGCGTCTTATGCGTAATCAGGTTTCGTTATGGACGCCCTATCCACTCCCTGAACGCAGAAGACCCCGCTCATGGCGGGGTCTTCTGTATAGCAGAGGAGCGCGACTACTCGAAGCTGAAGCGCGGTGCCGGTGCATCCGGCAGCAGCGCCGCGCAGGCACGCACCTTGTCGAGCAGCGCGTCGTGGCTCGGGGCGACCAGGTTGACGTGAGCCAGCTTGCGCCCGGGGCGTTCGCTCTTGTCGTAGCGGTGCAGGTGGGCATCATGGATGGCCAGGATTGCCGCCGGGTCGCCCTCCTGGCCGATCACATTGACCATGCAGGTGGGCATGCGCGCGGCGGTATCGCCCAGTGGCAGGCCCTGGATGGCACGCAGGTGATTCTCGAACTGGCTGGTTACAGCGCCGTCCATGCTCCAGTGCCCGGAGTTGTGCACGCGAGGTGCCATCTCGTTGGCCAGCAGTCGGCCATCACGGGTCTGGAATAGCTCGAGTGTCAACACACCGACATAGTCGAGCTCGTCGAGCAGCGCGCGGATATACCGTCGGCGGTCTGTTGCACCGCCTCGTCGAGGTCCGGCATCGGCGCCAGCGAATAGCGCAGGATGCCATCCACGTGCAGGTTCTCGGCCATGGGGTAGAAGGCCACTTCGCTGTTACGGCCACGCACGGCAATGATCGACACCTCACGCACGAAGTCGACGAAGGCCTCGACGATCAACTTGGGATGGTTAATGCTGCGCCAGGCCTCATGGGCCTCGGCCGGGTCGCGGATCACGGCCTGACCCTTGCCGTCGTAGCCCTCGGTCACCGACTTGGCCACCACCGGGCAGCCCAGTTCGCGGGCCGCGGCCTCCAGCTCGTCGGCGTGCTCCACCAGGCGATAGGCCGGAGTGGGAATGCCCAGGCGATCGAACAGCGCCTTCTCCTCGGCACGGTTCTGGCAGACCCGGATCGCCTCACTGGAGGGATAGACCGGCCTGACCTCCTCGATGGCCTGCACCAGCGCCACCGGCAGGTGCTCGAACTCGTAGGTAACGAGATCCACTTTCTCGAGGAACGCCTGGAGGTGCTTCTGGTCGGTGTCGACCATGACGTCACCGATACCGGCACTGGGGTGGCCGGTGGTGTCGAGGAAGGTGAAGCGGTTGGCGAGTGGGTAGCCGGCCAGGGCCAGCATGCGGCCTAGCTGGCCGGCACCGAGGACTCCGATGGTCATGTCACTGCTCTCCTCTCGCTGGCTCATTCGGAGCGAGGGTCGGGGTTGTCGAGCACCGCCTGGGTCTGTTCGGCGCGGAAGGCCTCGACGGCGGCACGCACCCTACCGTCCTGCAGGCCGACGATCTGGGCGGCCAGCAGCCCGGCGTTGGTAGCGCCCGCCTTGCCGATGGCCAGGGTGCCCACGGCGATGCCGCCCGGCATCTGCACGATGGAGAGCAGCGAGTCGAGCCCTTTCAGTGCCTTCGATTCCACCGGCACACCGAGTACCGGCAGCGGCGTCTGGGACGCCACCATGCCCGGCAGGTGTGCCGCACCACCGGCACCAGCGACGATCACTTGAAGGCCACGCTCGGCGGCGGACCTGGCATAGTCGAATAGCAGGTCCGGGGTGCGGTGGGCAGAA
>NZ_AZQX01000186.1:0-14285 GCF_000568385.1 Halomonas sp. BC04 | reverse complement strand
GTTCCTCATCGAGCTCCTCGATCTCGAGAATTTCCTCGAGGGGCACGTAGGCGATCTCTTCCAGCGTGGTGAAACCTTCCTCCACCAGCAGCCGGGCGAGGTCATCCTCGATATCCAGATGCTGAATGAAATGCTCGACCAGGCTATCGATCTCCTGCTCTCGCTTGTCTTCGGCCTCGTTCTCGGTCATGACGTTGATCCGCCATCCGGTGAGCTCCGAGGCCAGGCGCACGTTCTGGCCACTACGGCCGATGGCCTGGGCCAGGTTGTCCTCGGCGACGGCTACGTCCATGGCATGCGCGTCCTCGTCGACGAGGATCGAGCCGACATCCGCCGGCGCCATGGCATTGATGACCAGCTGGGCCGGATTGTCATCCCACAGGATGATATCGACCCGCTCGTTCTGCAGCTCACTGGATACCGCCTGCACCCGCGAGCCGCGCATGCCGACGCAGGCGCCCACCGGGTCGATGCGCCGGTCGTTGGTCTTGACCGCGATCTTGGCCCGGGAGCCGGGATCGCGCGCGGCACCCTTGATCTCGATGAGCTGCTCGGCGATCTCCGGCACCTCGATCTTGAATAGTTCGATGATCAGCTCCGGACAGGTGCGCGACAGAATCAACTGGGCACCACGCGCATCGGCATCGACCTTGGTCAGCAGTGCCCGTACCCGATCGTTCATGCGGTAGCGCTCGCCGGGAATCATCTCGCCGCGGGGCAAGAAGGCTTCCGCGTTGTCGCCAAGGTCGATGATCAGGCCATCGCGGGTGGTCTTCTTGACGATGCCGGCGACCAGCTCACCCTCACGCTCGGCGTACTGGCGCACCACTTCGGCGCGCTCGGCCTCGCGCACCTTCTGCACGATGACCTGCTTGGCGGTCTGGGCAGCGATACGGCCGAAGGCGGCATTCTCGATCTGCTCCTCGACCACATCGCCCCGCTTGAGCGGCGGATCGCGGCGCTCGGCGAAGGACTCCTTGATCTCGGCGTCGGGATTCTCGAATTCGTCGTCCTCCACCACCTCCCAGCGACGGAACGTCTCGTATTCGCCGGTGTAGCGGTCGATGTGAACGCGCACACTGACTTCCCGACCCTCGAAGCGCTTGCGTGATGCGCTGGCCAGGGCCGCCTCGACGGCCTCGAAGATCACGTCGCGGGGCACGCCTTTTTCATTGGAGATCGCATCGACGACCGTCAGAATTTCTTTACTCATGCCTTTGCCTCGCCAGAAAACCTGTCCATATGCACCGACCTCAGTCTTCGAACCGGGGCACCACTCGTGCCTGGTCGATGCTTTCGATGGGAAAGCAATACTCTTCGCCGTCCTGCTGCAACAGCACCTCGTCCTCCTCGATGCCGGCCAGCAGACCCTGGAACTTGCGTCGCCCATCGAAGGGTACCCGCAGCTTCAGTGCCACCTGGTGCCCCGCAAAACGGGCGAAGTGGTCGAGAGTGAAGAGCGGACGATCCATGCCCGGCGACGACACCTCCAGGCGATACTCACCCGGTATGGGGTCTTCCACGTCGAGCACGGCGCTGACCTGGCGACTGATATCAGCGCAATGGTCCACGCTCACACCCTCGGCATGATCAATGTAGATCACAACACGGGAATGCTTGCCCTGGGGACGATAGTCGATGCCCCAGAGCTCGAAACCCATGGCGGTGACCACCGGCTCGATCAGCGCATAAAGCGCAGCGTCCTTGAGTGCCACAGAGAAAGCTCCTACAGCCGTTGCATCAGGCACCTGGCCGGGAGTAAACAGGAAAGCTAGGTGGCTGATTGGCGTTGCCCGGATAAGCGCTGCCGGCCCTTGCCGACAGTAAGCTGCTAACAAAAAGCCCCTTCGCAGGAAGGGGCCTTTCACAAGAAACCTGTAGTACCACTTCGGCGCTCATGACTGCCTCGCAAGACAGCTGACCGGAAAATGGTAGCGGGGACCGGATTTGAACCGATGACCTTCGGGTTATGAGCCCGACGAGCTACCAGACTGCTCCACCCCGCAACATTCCAGGTCGGCGATTGTAGGTGCCTGATGCACTTGAGTCAAGCCGCATTGGCGCTTACAACCATTTTGCTACAACCTTCCTGGTGCCAATCCTGCTTCTGTCGTCTCATGATCCCCTGCTTACTCGGATCACGGCGTTTCAGATGGTGCCGAAGGCGGGACTTGAACCCGCACGACCTTACGGTCACTACCCCCTCAAGATAGCGTGTCTACCAATTCCACCACTTCGGCTTTCTTGATGACTGGAGCCCCAACCTTAGTCGTTGCTTTCTTCCAGCACTGGCGCGGTATTATCCACGTCACGGGCGCCGTCGTCAAGGGTTGGGACACCGTTCCGCTGTTCGATCAGACGAGCATCGGGAATACCGACTTCCGGCGCCTGGGCCTGGGTGGCGTACCAGGCCAGAGTCAGCGACGTGGCGAAAAAGGTAAACGCCAGCACGGCCGTGGCACGGGACAGGAAACCGCCACTACCCCGCGAGCCGAATACGGTCTGGGAGGCACCGCCACCGAAGGCGGCACCGGCTTCGGCGCCCTTGCCCTGCTGCAGCAGGATAAGGACGACCAGGGTGATGGCGATCACCACATGGATCAAGAGAATGGCAACTTGCATGGATTCAACCTGCTGACTGACAAATGGCTAGAAAATCGTCGACCTTGAGCGAAGCACCGCCCACGAGGCCGCCGTCGATGTCCGGCTGGGCCAGCAGCTCAGCCGCGTTGTTCGCGTTCATGCTGCCGCCGTAAAGCAATCGCATCCCCGCCGCCAGCTCGCGATCGAAGCTGGCCTGATACTGACGAATCCCGGCCATGACCTCCTGGGCCTGTCCGGGTGTCGCCGTGCGTCCGGTACCGATCGCCCAGACTGGCTCGTAGGCGATGACCACCCGAGGGCGCTGCTCGGGCTCGAGGCGCGCCATCACATAGCCCACCTGGCCCAGCACCACGTCCATGGTGCGACCCGCATCCCTCTCCTCCAGGCTCTCACCCACGCACAGGATAGGCGTAATGTCGACGCTGAGCGCCGCCAGCAGCCGATCGTGCACGGCTTCGTCGTTCTCGCGATAGAGCTGACGACGCTCGGAGTGCCCCACCAGCGCATACTTCACGCCGAACTCCCGGAGCATCTGGCCGCTCACCTCACCCGTGCGAGCACCGGAATGCAACGGGTTGAGCGTCTGGGCACCCAGTTCGAGCGAGGTATCGGCAAAGGCCCGCTGCGCCATGTCCAGATAGGGGAAGGGCGGCAGTATGACCACATCCAGAGACGCCGGAAGCACGGTACGGGGAAAGGCACGGCCGAAATCCTCGACCAGAGAGGCCGAACCGTTCATCTTCCAGTTCCCGGCGATCAGCGGCGTTCGCATGCTGCGTCCTCTTTCAAAGTGGTGCGAAATGGTATAGGAGGCGTCGTGTCAAGACAACCATCCGACGCGGTCGTCAGCCCAACTGCTGCTCCACTTCGGCGGCCAGGCGTCGGGCCATGCCCTCCACATCGAGATGCGCACGTCCTTCGACCATCACGCGAATCAACGGCTCTGTGCCCGAAGGACGCAGCAGTACGCGGCCTTCCTCGCCCAGCTCCGACTCCATGGCGGCCACCGCATCCTTGACCGCCGAACTCGCCATCAGGGCCTTGGCGTCGCTGCCCGGCGTCAGGCGCACATTCACCAGCACCTGGGGCACCTTCTCCAGTCCCGACAGCAGGCTCTTCAGGGACCTGTCCTCGGAAACCATGATCGCCAGCACCTGCAATGCCGACACGATACCATCCCCGGTACTCTGCACGTCGGCACAGACGATATGGCCGGACGACTCGCCGCCCAGCTGCCAGCCGTTGGCCACCAGGCGCTCCACCACGTAGCGGTCGCCCACCTTGGCGCGCTCGAAGGGGACCCCCATCGCTTCCAGCGCCATGGCAAGACCGAAGTTTGTCATCAGGGTGCCCACCACGCCACCGCCGAGCTGCCCCCGCTCATGCCGGTCCCTGGCGATCAGGTAGAGGATGTCGTCGCCATCGATCTCGCGTCCATCGGCATCGACCATCAGCACCCTGTCGCCATCGCCATCGAAGGCGACACCCAGGTCGGCACCCTGCTGGATCACCGCGGCGCGCAACGCGGCGGGGAAGGTGGAACCCACGTCGCGGTTGATATTGAGTCCGTCGGGGCTTGCACCGATCAGGCTGATCTCGGCACCCAGCTCACGGAAGACGCTGGGAGCGATGTGGTAGGTCGCCCCATGGGCACAGTCCAGCACGATCTTCAGCCCATGCAGGCTGACCCGGTTGGGTATGGTCGACTTGCAGAACTCGATGTAGCGGCCGGCGGCATCGTCGATTCGCACGGCCTTGCCCAGACGATCGGCAACCACGGTGGTAAGCGGCTCGTCGAGCATCGCCTCGATGCGCTCCTCGATCTCGTCGGCCAGCTTGGTGCCATCGGTGGAGAAGAACTTGATGCCGTTGTCGGCAAAGGGATTATGCGACGCCGAGATCACGATACCGGCATCCGCGCGAAAGGTCCGCGTCAAATAGGCGATCCCCGGCGTCGGCATCGGGCCCAGCAGGGCCACGTCGACACCGGCTGCCGAAAGACCCGCCTCCAGTGCCGACTCGAACATGTAGCCAGAGATGCGGGTGTCCTTGCCGATCAGTACACGAACGCGCTCCTTGTCCCGGGCCAAGACCCGTCCCATGGCCCAGCCCAGCTTCAGCATGAAGTCGGCCGTTATCGGATACTCGCCCACCGTGCCCCGAATTCCGTCGGTACCGAAATAGCGTCTAGTCATGCTCGCAGCCTTCCCTAAGCACGGCCCATGTCATGTTAACCGCATCCAGGACCGGGCCTACATCATGGACACGCAGAATGCTTGCGCCGCGCTCGACGGCCAGTGACGCCAGCGCCAGGCCACCAGGCAGTCGCTCCTCGACCGGCCGGCCAAGCACCTTGCCGATCATGCTCTTGCGCGACATCCCCACAAGCAGCGGAAGCCCCAGCGCCGCCAGGCCCTCCATGCGATTGAGCAGCCGCAGGTTGTGCTCGACGCTCTTGCCGAAGCCGAATCCCGGGTCGATCAGCAGGCGCTCACGGCGCAGCCCGGCGGCTTCGCAAGCGACAATTCGTGACTCCAGGAAATCGCTGACCGACTCCTCCACCGGCACATCATAGCGAGGGGACTGCTGCATGTCTCGCGGCTCGCCCTGCATGTGCATCAGGCAGACCGGCAGGCCGGTACCCATCGCCGCCTCCAGCGCGCCCTCCTGCCGCAGGGCCCGCACGTCGTTGATCATCCCCACACCCATCGCGACGGCTTCCCGCATCACCACGGGGCTGCTGGTATCCACCGACACCAGCGCATCGAGTTCGCGGACCAGTCGCTCGACCACGGGCATCACCCGGTCCAGCTCCTGCTGGGTGGAGACAGCCTGGGAGCCCGGACGGGTGGACTCGCCGCCCACATCGATGATCGCCGCCCCCTCGGCAAGCATGCCCTCGGCATGCCGCACGGCATCATCGATGACAGTATGCCGGCCGCCGTCGGAGAAGGAGTCGGGAGTGACGTTGAGAATTCCCATGACGCGAGGGTAGGAGAGATCGAGGCGATGACGCCCGCAGGGCAGCCAGGTCGGTGAAGCGGTTTCCATCATGCAGTCGGTCCTGTGGCGGCATGCTGACAAAACGATTGCCCCGCACGGCAAAGGCGCCCCGGAGGGGCGCCTGCCTGCGACGGGTCGATATCAGGACCCTGCGGGTCCACCCAGCGGGTCGGAGGGACGACGACGTGGTTCCTCGTCCTCATCCTCATCACCACTGCCGCCTGCATCACCACCACTCCCGCTATCGGTGGGCTCCGCGGCCTCTGGCTCCGACTCTTCGCGGGGGGGGGCCTCCCCGGTCACCGGCGCGCCGGTACCGGAATCGCCATCCTCCCAGTCCTTGGGCGGACGCGGCGCGCGGCCCTCCATGATATCGCGGAGCTGGTCGGCATCGATGGTCTCATAGAGCATCAGCGCATCGGCCATGGCGTCGAGCTTGTCGCGATTCTCCTCGAGGATCTGCTGCGCTTTGGCGTAGCATTCGTCGATGATCTTGCGCACCTCCTTGTCGAGGCGCGACGTGGTCTCGCCGGACTTGAGCTTGCCGCCCTGACCGGGACCGCCCATGAACTGGTGCGACTCGTCCTCGTCGTACATGATCGGGCCCATCTCCTCGGAGAGCCCCCACTTGGCCACCATGTTATGAGCAAGCTCGGTGGCACGCTTGATGTCGTTGGACGCCCCGGTGGTCACGCCATCCGGCCCCAGCGTCATTTCCTCGGCGATACGGCCGCCGAACAGCGAGCATATCTGACCAATCAGCTGCCGACGGGACAGGCTGTAACGATCCGCCTCGGGCAGGAACATGGTCACACCCAGCGCCCGGCCGCGCGGAATGATGGTGACCTTGTAGACCGGGTCGTGCTCCGGCATCACCAGGCCGATGATGGCGTGGCCCGACTCGTGATAGGCGGTGTTGAGCTTCTCCTTGTCGGTCATGACCATGGACTTGCGCTCGGCGCCCATCATGATCTTGTCCTTGGCCAGCTCAAGCTCCTCCATGCTCACCAGGCGCTTGTTGCGGCGCGCGGCGAACAGCGCCGCCTCGTTGACCAGATTGGCCAGGTCGGCGCCGGAGAAGCCGGGCGTGCCACGGGCTATCAGCGACGGCTTGACGTCGTCGCCCAGCGGTACCTTGCGCAGGTGCACGTTGAGGATGTGCTCGCGACCGCGAATATCCGGCAGCCCCACCACCACCTGGCGGTCGAAGCGCCCCGGGCGCATCAGCGCCGGGTCGAGCACGTCGGGACGGTTGGTGGCGGCGATGACGATGACGCCCTCGTTGGCCTCGAAGCCGTCCATCTCCACCAGCAGCTGGTTCAGGGTCTGCTCGCGCTCATCGTTGCCACCGCCCATGCCGGCGCCGCGCGAACGGCCCACGGCATCGATCTCGTCGATGAAGATGATGCAGGGCGCCTGCTTCTTGGCCTGCTCGAACATGTCGCGCACACGGGACGCACCCACACCGACGAACATCTCGACGAAGTCGGAGCCGGAGATGGAGAAGAACGGCACCTTGGCCTCGCCGGCGATGGACTTGGCGAGCAACGTCTTACCGGTACCCGGCGGGCCCACCATCAGCACGCCGCGGGGAATGGTGCCACCCAGGCGCTGGAACTTGGAGGGGTCGCGCAGGAAGTCGACCAGCTCCTCGACCTCCTCCTTGGCCTCGTCACACCCGGCCACGTCGGCGAAGGTGGTCTTGATCTGATCCTGGGAGAGCAGCTTGGCCTTGGACTTGCCGAAGCTCATCGGCCCGCCCTTGCCACCAGCACCGCCCTGCATCTGACGCATGAAGAACATGAAGATGGCCAGGATCAGCAAAATCGGGAAGCTGGCGATCAGCAGCCGTGTCCACAGGCTCTGCTGCTGCGGCTCCTTGCCCACCACGGTGACGTTGTTGGTCAGCAGGTCGTCCATCAGCCGGGGGTCTTCCGCTGCAGGCCGGATGGTCTGGAATTCCGACCCATCCTGACGCTCACCGGTAATCGTGTGACCATCGATGGTCACGCTACGGATCTGTTGATTCTGCACCTGCTGGACGAACTGAGAGTAGTTCATCGTCTGCGGTGTGGTATCGACGGTAAAATTGTTGAATACCGTGAGCAATACTGCGGCGATAACCAACCACAGAATCAGGTTCTTTGCCATATCGTTCAAGGGCCTACCCTCGTTGCAAGCATCTGTCGGCCGAAACGCCTGTTTGTAGGACCACGCACAGCGGGGCGTGTTCCGCCCAGCGGCGGGGGCTATGCCTGCCCATACTGTGACATAGTTGGGCAGCCCTGTCCGGCCATTGCGCCATTAGTCTTTGACTATCGTTGTGGCCGAGCCGAGGCTCAGCCGCGAAATCCTTCCGCCAGCAGGTACACTTCCCGCGAACGCGCGCGAGAGGCCTCTGGCTTGCGGGTCACCACCCGGTCGAAACTGTTACGCAGCTCCTTGAGATAGGCGTCGAAACCTTCGCCCTGGAACACCTTGGCGAGGAAACGACCCTGCGGCTTCAGCGTCTGGCGGGCCAGGTCAAGCGCCAGCTCGACCAGGTACATGGCCTGGGGCTGGTCGATGGCCGCCATACCACTCATATTGGGGGCCATGTCGGACATCACAAGGTCCACCGGACGATCGCCCAGGGTATCGAGTATCGCCTCGAGCACCGACTCCTCGGTGAAGTCGCCCTGGATGAAATCGACCCCGGCCAGCCCGTCCATCTCCAGGATGTCGGAAGCGATCACCACACCTTCGGGGCCCACCTTCTCGGCGGCCACCTGGCTCCAGCCACCCGGCGCCGCACCCAGGTCGATCACCGCCATGCCCGGCCGGAACAACCGGTCCTTCTCGTCCAGCGCCAACAGCTTGTAGCTGGCCCGGCTGCGATAGCCGTCCTGCCAGCTCTGCTGGACGAAGCGGTCGTCGAAATGCTCCTTCAGCCAGCCCTTGCTGGTCTTGCTGGCACCGGACTTGCCTGAAGCACGCTTGTCGCCGGAACTGGACGCATCGCCACGCGAGGAGGGAGTGGAACGAGCCACGGCATCACCTTGAGACATCGTTTGAAATAGAGATCTGAAAAAGCCAGCAGACCAGTGCCTGAAGCGGCAAGGTGCGAAGCGAGACGGCGGCCGCCGAGAAGCGTTTGAACGCTTTCGTCGAGGCGCGTTTCACCGTACCATGGTGCGCTGAGCGCAACCGGGAAGACGCAACATACCATGAGCTTGTCACAGGCACAAAAGAAAGCATTTCGCAGTATCGGCCACCACCTCACCCCGGTGGTAACGGTCTCCGAGAACGGCGTATCCGAGGGGCTGCTGGCCGAACTCGATCGCGCGCTCAGCGACCACGAGCTGATCAAGGTCAAGCTGGCCCTGACGGAGCGCGACGACCGCGCCGCCGCACTCGAGGCGCTGCTCGCGGCCAGCCGTGCCGAACGGGTCCAGACCATCGGCAAGATGGCGCTGCTCTATCGGGCCAACCCCAAGGGCAATCCCAAGCTCTCCAACGTCAAGCGCTTCGAGGGCCATCACGGCCGTCACTGAAGCAGCGCCGCCTGCAGGGCTGCAACCAGCAGCCCTTCAATATCGCCACGATCCCCGCCGACCAGCGTCGCCGGGGTCGTTTGCGTTATGCCGGCTCAGCGGTGCTCGACCCCGGCGATCTCGTACTCCACCTCGCCACCCGGGGTGTTCACCACCACCACGTCGCCCTCCTCCTTGCCGATCAGGGCACGGGCGATGGGCGAGGTCACCGAGATCTTGCCGGCCTTGATCTCGGCCTCGTCCTCGCCAACGATCTGGTAGGTCACCGTCTCGTCATTGTTCAGGTTGATCAACTCGACGGTGACGCCGAAGATCACCTTGCCGGTCTGCGGCAGCTTCATGACATCGATGACCTGGGCGGCCGAGAGCTTGCTCTCGATCTCCTTGATGCGCCCCTCGATGAAGCCTTGCTGTTCGCGGGCGGCGTGGTACTCGGCGTTCTCCTTGAGATCGCCGTGCTCACGGGCATCGGCGATATCGGCGATCACCTTGGGGCGCGCCTCGCCCTTGAGATACTCCAGCTCCTTGCGCAGGCGTGCCTCGCCGGCAACGGTCATGGGGACCTTGTTCATTGCGTAGCTCCTGCATGCAGTTCCTGTAACCGACGTACCGTGATGTCGTCGCCATATTCGAGCGCCATGCAAACGGCGCTGGCCCCTGCCAGAGTGGTGGCATAGGGCACTTTGCGAGCGAGCGCGGTACGACGGATCACCGAGGAGTCGTTGATTGCCTGACGGCCCTCGGTGGTATTGACGATATAGGCGATTTCGTCGTTCTTGAGCAGATCGACGATATGCGGCCGGCCTTCATAGACCTTGTTGACGATATCAAACGGGAGGCCTGCCGCTTCGAGTGCCGCAGCGGTGCCACGAGTGGCGACCAGACCGAACCCTAATGCTAGCAGAGAACGCGCCACCTCGATAACACCCGGCTTGTCCGGATCGCGCACCGAGAGGAACGCCTTGCGCTCCCCCGTGAGCGCCGGAATCGCCTCGCCGGCGCCCAGCTGCGCCTTGTAGAAGGCCTCGGCGAAGGTGTCGCCACTGCCCATCACCTCGCCGGTGGACTTCATCTCCGGAGACAGAATGGGGTCGACCCGGGGAACTTGTTGAACGGGAAGACCGCCTCCTTGACGCTGTAGAAGTGCGGCACGATCTCGCGCTCGAAGCCCTGCTCGGCCAGGGTCTTGCCGGCCATGCAGCGGGCAGCGATCTGCGCCAGGGAGATGCCGATGCACTTGGAGACGAAGGGCACGGTACGCGAGGCGCGGGGGTTGACCTCGATGACATAGATCTCGCCGTCCTGCCACGCCAGCTGCACGTTCATCAGGCCCACCACGCCGAGCTCCACCGCCATGCGCTTGACCTGCGCACGCATCTCGTCCTGCACCTCGGCGGGCAGCGAATAGGGCGGCAGAGCACAGGCTGAGTCACCGGAGTGCACGCCGGCCTGCTCGATGTGCTGCATGATGCCGCCGATCACCACCTGGTGGCCGTCGGAGACGGCGTCGATATCGATCTCGATGGCGGCGTTGAGGAAGTGGTCGAGCAGCACCGGCGAGTCGTTGGATACCTTCACCGCATGGGTCATGTAGTTCTCGAGCTCGGAGGCGTCATAGACGATCTCCATGGCCCGGCCGCCGAGCACGTAGCTGGGGCGCACCACCAGCGGGTAGCCGATCGCCTCGGCCTTGGCGAAGGCCTCCTCGAAGCTGCGTGCGGTGGCGTTGGGGGGCTGCTTGAGGCCCAGCTTCTCGATCATGTGCTGGAAACGCTCGCGGTCCTCGGCGCGGTCTATGGCGTCGGGGGTGGTGCCGATGATCGGCACCCCGGCGGCCTCGAGCTCCCGGGCCAGCTTGAGCGGCGTCTGGCCGCCGAACTGCACGATCACGCCGACCGGCTTCTCCTTGTCGCGATCTCCAGCACGTCCTCCAGGGTCACCGGCTCGAAGTAGAGGCGATCGGAGGTAGTCATAGTCGGTGGAGACGGTCTCCGGGTTGCAGTTGACCATGATGGTCTCATAGCCGTCATCGCGCATGGCGAAGGCGGCGTGGACGCAGCAGTAGTCGAACTCGATGCCCTGGCCGATACGGTTGGGCCCGCCGCCCAGCACCATGATCTTCTGGCGGCCGGAGACCTCGGCCTCGCACTCCTCCTCGTAGGTGGAGTACATGTAGGCGGTGTCCGAGACGAACTCCGCCGAGCAGGTGTCCACCCGCTTGTAGACCGGGCGGATGCCGGCCTTCTGGCGGGTCTTGCGGAACTCCTTCTCGGCGACGCCCAGCAGGCTCGCCAGGCGGGCGTCACTGAAGCCCTTGCGCTTGAGGCCGAACAACTCCCGGGGGGTGAATTCGGACAGTGAGCGCTTGCTGACCGCCTGCTCGATATTGACCAGCTCCTCGATCTGCACCAGGAACCAGGGATCGATATTGGTCAGGGTGAAGATCTCGTCGACGCTCATGCCGGCGCGCATGGCATCGGCGATGAAGAAGATGCGCTCGGCGCCGGCGGCCTGCAGCTCGCCCTTGATGTGGGCCATGGCGTCGCCGGTGAAGTCGCCGAGCTTGAAATCAGGAAACTTGGGGTCGAGTCCGTCATTGCCCGTCTCCAGGCCACGCAGCGCCTTCTGCAGCGACTCCTGGAAGGTGCGGCCGATGGCCATCACCTCGCCCACCGATTTCATCTGGGTAGTGAGACGATCGTTGGCCTGGGGGAACTTCTCGAAGGTGAAGCGCGGAATCTTGGTGACGACATAGTCGATGGCCGGCTCGAAGGACGCCGGGGTGCGCCCGCCGGTGATGTCGTTCTGCAGTTCGTCCAGGGTATAGCCCACCGCCAGCTTGGCGGCGATCTTGGCGATGGGGAAGCCGGTGGCCTTGGACGCCAGCGCCGAGGAGCGCGACACCCGCGGGTTCATCTCGATAATCACCATGCGCCCGGTCTTGGGGTCGACGCCGAACTGCACGTTGGAGCCGCCGGTCTCGACGCCGATCTCGCGCAGCACCGCAAGCGATGCGTCGCGCATGATCTGGTACTCCTTGTCGGTCAGCGTCTGGGCCGGGGCCACGGTGATGGAGTCACCGGTATGCACGCCCATGGGGTCGAAGTTCTCGATGGCGCAGACAATGATGCAGTTGTCGTTCTTGTCACGAACGACCTCCATCTCGTACTCCTTCCACCCCAGCAGCGACTCGTCGATCAGCAGCTCATGGTTGTTGGAGAGCTCGAAGCCGCGGGTGCAGATCTCCTCGAACTCCTCCTTGTTGTAGGCCACGCCGCCACCGGAGCCGCCCATGGTGTAGGAGGGGCGCACGATGGTGGGGAAGCCCAGCTCGGCCTGGATCTCCCAGGCCTCTTCCATGGAGTGCGCCACCTTGGCCTTGGGGCAGGCCAGGCCGATGTTCTTCATCGCCTTGTCGAAGAGGTCGCGGTCCTCGGCCTTGTTGATGGCATCGGCGTTGGCACCGATCATCTCCACGCCATACTTCTCGAGCACGCCATGCTCATCGAGCTGCAGCGCGCAGTTGAGCGCGGTCTGGCCGCCCATGGTCGGCAGCAGGGCGTCGGGCCGCTCGGCGGCAATGATCTTCTCCACCGTCTGCCAGGTGATCGGCTCGATATAGGTGGCGTCGGCCATGGCCGGGTCGGTCATGATGGTGGCCGGGTTGGAGTTGACCAGGATGACCCGGTACCCCTCCTCGCGCAGAGCCTTGCAGGCCTGGGCGCCGGAGTAGTCGAACTCGCACGCCTGGCCGATGACGATGGGGCCGGCGCCGATGATGAGGATGCTCTTTATGTCGGTACGTTTGGGCATGACGGTTCCCGCGAAAATTGATGGCTAACGAGTGAGGCGGCTCTCGCAGAGTCGCTGAAGCGTTCGATGCCCGGCGGTGGCCCTTGGGGCCTGGCCGGGCAGATTCATTCAGCGCGTCGCGAGGCGCTCCTTCATCATGGCGACGAAACGGTCGAACAGCGGCGACACGTCCTTGGGGCCGGGGCTCGCCTCGGGGTGGCCCTGGAAGCTGAACGCCGGGCGGTCGGTGCGCTCGATGCCCTGCAGCGAACCGTCGAACAATGAACGGTGGGTCGCGCGCAGGTTGGCCGGCAGGGTCGACTCCTCGGCGGCAAAGCCGTGGTTCTGGCTGGTGATCATCACATGGCCGGTGTCGAGGTCCTGCACCGGATGGTTGGCGCCGTGATGGCCGAGCCCCATCTTCACCGTCTTGGCGCCGCAGGCCAGCGCCAGCAGCTGATGGCCCAGGCAGATGCCGAACACCGGGATATCGGTCTCCAGGAGCTCGCCGATCGCCTTGATGGCGTAGTCGCAGGGCTCGGGGTCACCGGGGCCGTTGGCCAGGAAGATGCCGTCGGGGTTCATTGCCAGCACCTCGGCGGCCGGGGTCTGGGCCGGCACCACGGTGAGCCGGCAGCCGCGGCTGGCCAGCATGCGCAGGATATTGCGCTTCACCCCGTAGTCGTAGGCGACCACATGGAAGGGACGCTCACCCTGGCTGGTGTCGGCGTAGCCCTCGCCCAGGGTCCATTCGCCTTCACTCCACTCGTAGGAGGCCTGGCAGGAAACCACCTTGGCCAGGTCCATGCCCTTGAGCCCCGGGAAGGCCCGAGCCGCCGCCAGGGCGCGCTCGGCGGCATCCTCGCCTGCGGCCAGGTCGCCGGCGAGGATCGCGCCGTTCTGGGCGCCCTTGTCGCGCAGGATGCGTGTCAGGCGGCGGGTGTCGATATCGGCGATGCCCAGCACGTTCTGGCTCTTCAGGTAGTCGGAGAGCGACTGCTCGGAGCGGAAGTTGCTGGCGATGAGCGGCAGGTCGCGGATCACCAGGCCGGCGGCGGCGATGCCATCGGACTCCACGTCCTCGGCGTTGACGCCGGTATTGCCGATATGGGGATAGGTCAGGGTGACGATCTGCCGGGTATAGGAGGGATCGGTGAGGATTTCCTGATAGCCGGTCATGGCCGTATTGAACACCACCTCACCGCTGGTCTGTCCATCGGCACCGATGGCCGTACCGTGAAAGAGACTGCCATCTTCCAGGGCCAGTATCGCGGGTTTGTTCAATGCGGGGCTGTTCAAGACAAGGTCCTCCCATGCTGGTGGGAGCCTGAGGGGCGCAGGCTCCGCGGCTAT
>NZ_AZQX01000185.1:0-5701 GCF_000568385.1 Halomonas sp. BC04 | reverse complement strand
CGGCACCGCGGCTACCGCTGTTGTTACCGCCGTTACCGCGCTGCCCCTGACCGCCAGAGCGGCCACCGCGTCCGCCGCGACCATTCTCGATGGGCTCGGGCTTGGCGTTGGGGTCGGGCTCGAAGCCGGGCTCGATATGCTTGGTCAGGTCGCGCTTGATCAGCCGCTCGATGCCCTTCAGCAGGCCATGCTCGTCGACGCACACCAGCGAGACGGCCTGACCGTCGCTGCCGGCTCGGCCGGTGCGGCCGATACGGTGCACGTAGTCCTCTGCCACGTTGGGCAGTTCAAAATTGACCACGTGGGGCAGTTCGTTGATATCCAGGCCGCGCGCCGCGATGTCGGTCGCCACCAATACCTGCAGGTCCCCGGTCTTGAAGGCGGCCAGGGCCTTGGTGCGGGCCGACTGGCTCTTGTTGCCGTGGATCGCCATGGCAGGGATGTCCTGCTTGGAAAGCTGCTCGGCCAGCCGGTTGGCGCCATGCTTGGTGCGGGTGAAGACCAGCACCTGGTTCCAGCTGTGACGGGTGATCAGGTGGGCCAGCAGCTCACGCTTCTTCTCCCGATCGACGCGATAGATCGACTGGTCGACGGTCTCGGCGGTGGTGTTGCGCCGCGCCACCTCGATCATGGCCGGGTTGTCGAGCAGCTTTCCGGCCAGCGCCTGGATCTCGTTGGAGAAAGTGGCCGAGAACAGCAGGTTCTGGCGCTTCTCGGGCAGCACGCGCAGGATCTTCTTGATGTCGTGGATGAAGCCCATGTCCAGCATGCGATCGGCTTCGTCCAGCACCAGGATCTCGACGTGGGAGAGGTCCACGTGCTTCTGCTGGTGCAGGTCGAGCAGGCGGCCGGGCGTGGCGATCAGCACGTCCAGGCCGGGGCGGATGGCATCCACCTGGGGTTGCTGGCCTACGCCGCCGAAGATCACGTGGGAGCGCAGGGTCAGGTGGCGACCGTAGTCGGCCACGCTTTCGCCCACCTGGGCTGCCAGCTCGCGGGTCGGCGTCAGGATCAGTGCGCGAATCTGGCGCTTGCCGGGCCGGGGGCCTTCCGCCAGACGCTGCAGCATCGGCAGGGTGAAGCCGGCTGTCTTGCCGGTTCCGGTCTGGGCGCTGGCCAGCAGGTCGCCACCATTGAGAACGGCAGGAATCGCCTGGCGCTGAATGGGGGTCGGAATCGTGTAGCCCTGTGCCTCGACAGCACGGAGCAGTTCGGCACGCAGGCCGAGTTCGGAAAAGGTCATGCGGTCTCCGCAGATACGCCTCCGCCGTGCCATGTGCGTATTGCACATGACCAGTCCCGGGCCAAGGCGTGTAAAATTCGGTTCAGGGCGCGGCAGGAGGGACTACAGGTTGCCGCGAGGGCGCATTATGCCACAGCATTGGCAGATGCGCAGCTTGTTCCGTCGCCACTGCGTTGTTTTCTCGACAGATGGCTTGTCGGCACGACCTTCTCCGCCGCTGGTCACGGGAGGTTCTGCTTGATACGAGCCCGGGTCGCGGCGTTGAGCCCTTCGACCTGATCGAGCGCTTCCGGCTTCAGTGCCTTCAGCTGCTCGAGGTCGCAGATCCCGTGAACGAAGAGGGCTCTCGCGCTGACGGGACCGATGCCGTCGAGCAGGGTGAGCCGCTGGGCGAAACGGTCTATAAAGGCTTGCTGCATCTCTTGATCAAGATGGTCACAGGCGCCGCTGCGATAGCGCTCCCCGGCCAGGCGGATCATGCCCCGTTCGAGGCGCCCCAGCATCGGCAGCGCGATATCCGGGTGCTGTCGCAGCTGCTCCTGCAGTTCGGCCAACGCCTGGCTGGCCGCCAGCAGTGGGGCCGATGCCGTGGCCGGCTCGCTGTCCATCGCAGCCATCAGGTTCGATTCGAGCTTACGTGCCTTTGCCTGCAACGCCAGCACCTCGTCCTGCGAAAGGGTGGTTTCACTCATTATACTGTCCCTGTTGGATCCTGCGCTCGGCAGTACGCTACTAGGAGCCTATCGGACTTAACGCTGATCTACTGCGAGATCCGGTCTTTCGGCCAATTTCATTCGATCTGATTCGTTAAATAGCGGGCTATTCGCCTCACCAGATCGATAAACTTGTCTCGAAATCCAAATCTCTCGCGACGATCGGTCAAATCCGACAGACTCCTAGCGTAGCGCACTCGTCGCCTCATCGGTGGCGTCTTATGGTTTCGGCGATCTCATCGGCCACCTGGTCCCAGCTCCTTCCCAGGGCCCTGACCAGGGCGGGGTAGCCGTCGTCGTCGAGCTCCGTCTCGGCGCGGAAGTTCTCCATGGCGACCAGGGCCCCGTCCGCTGCCAGCAGTTGCCACTGGCCGCTGGCTACTGCCAGGCCGTCGTGGCGGCCCTGAAAGCGGTCGACCTCGAGGCGCAGGAACAGCGCATCCGGCTCCCGGTGGCCGCCATCGTCGCGCAGGACGCGGGTGTCGCCCAGGCGCTCGCCAAGTCGCGCCCGCATGCCTCGCTCGAGCTGGCGTCCCAGCGGCTCGGCCCAGAGGTGCTGGCGTGCCGCATTCAGGCTGATGTCGTCGAGCTGCAGCACGATGCCGTCCACGTCCAGGTAGTGGGCCAGGCGCGGGGCACGTACCAACAGCACATGTTCAGCACCGCTCCCGCCGGTGGGGGCGGCCTGGCTGTCGGGCAGCATGAAGCGATTGGCCGGCGTTGTGCTGGTGGCGCAGCCGCTCAGGCCGAGCAGCAGTGCCAGAACGATAACGGCAGGCAATATCCTCATGCATGGCTCCGTTGCGCAATTCTGGAGGTCACGAAATACATGTCAGGCTTCCTGTTCAGTTGCGTCTCGGTGCGCGGGGTTGTGGATCGTCGGTATCCAGGCTGTCGAACAGCAGCGCGCGTGGATTCTCGTTGAGCGTCCGGGTGACCGGCTGGAGGTCTCGCATCAGGCGCTCGAGCCGCTCGGCGGCGCCGGTCAACTCGCGATAGGCATTGGAGTCCGGCGAAATGCCATCCAGCGTCTCCTGCAGGGCCACGAGGGTTGCGTTGAGGTTGCTCGGCAAGCTGCGGGTGCCGGGATCGTCGAGCAGGGACTGTAAGGAAGAGCTCAGCTCGCGAACTTCGCTGAGCATGGCCTCCGACGCGGTCAGGTTGCGATCCATTCCGGTGAGCAGCGGCTCGATATCCAGATTGTTGAGCTTGGTCAGCAGGCTGGTCACCTGGGATTCGATCTGGCAAAACCGGCCGAAGTGATCGGGAAGACGGTTCGGTCGCTGAAGGTTTCCGCCACATAGTTGTCAGCCTCGTCCCGGTGGAAGTTGATATCCACGAACATCGCCCCTGTGAGCAGGTTGCCCGACTTGAGAGAGGCGCGCAGGCCATTATCGAAGAGGCGCCGGAATCGCTGCTCCCACTCTTCGAGATCCACCGCCTGATTCTCGACCCCCAGCCGCTGGGGCTCGATGCGGATGAGCACCGGGATCGAGAAGCTGTCACGGTTTTCCGGCTGTGAAGCGGTAAACTGCCACGGTACAGCCGCCACCGTGCCGATGCGTACCCCGCGAAACTCCACCGGAGCTCCTCGGGACAGGCCGCGAACGGTGTCCTCCACCAGTAGCACATACTCCAGATAGCGGTTGAAGGTGCCCTGGCGAGCGCTGTCCTCATCGGGGTAGAGGTTGAAGGTGGTATCGTCCGCCACCGGGTTGCCGCGAGGCAGGTCCTCCGGGACACCGAAGGTCACCCCGCCTCCCAGCAGCGCCTCCAGGGACTCGACGTTGACCCGGATGCCGTCGGCGTCCAGCCGCAGGTCGATGCCGCTGGCTGACCAGAATCGCGTGGTGTCGGTGACCAGCCGGTCATAAGGGCTCTCGATGAAGATGCGCTGGTCCATGCGACGGGCGTCCGCATCGAAGACGACTTCCTCCACGCGACCTACGGTATAACCCTGGAAGGTGACAGGGTCGCCGGGGCGTAGCGAGTTGCCCAGTTGGCTGATCAGGTTGACGCGAACGCCGGCGGCATCTGCCGGGGCCACCGGGGGCTGGTCACTCACCTCGAACTGCCTGACGCCTGGCTCGCCCCTGCCGGGCTGCAGTTGGATGAAAGCGCCGGAAAGCACAGTGCCCAGGCCGCTGATGCCTTCCCGGCCGATGCGCGGCTTGACCACCCAGAAGCGACTGCCCTCGGTCAGCATGGCCTCCGAGTCCGGTGCCATGCGTGCGGAGATCACGGTATGGGTCAGGTCGTCGGAAAGCTGTACCCGTTCCACGCGCCCCACCTCAACGTTGCGGGTCTTGATCAGTGTACTGCCGGCCTCGATGCCTTCGGCGGTGGACATGGTCAGCGTGATCAGCGGTCCGCGACTCCGGTAGTTGTCGTACACCAGCCATAGGCCGATCACGATGGCAACGATGGGCACGATCCAGATTGGTGACAGCCGTGCCTGCGGTGAAGGCCTGGCACGGTGCATGTCCCGGGTATCGGGTTCGCGGGAGGGCTCGCTCATTGGGAGATTCCTTGCGGGTCGCGGGTCTCACGCGACGGCGGCGTGTCCCAGATCAGGCGTGGGTCGAAGGTCATGGCGGCCAGCATGGTCAATACCACAACGCTGCCAAAGGCCAGGGCGGCGGGCCCCGGGGTGATGGACATCAGCGACCCGGCGCGAATCAGGCGACCAGAATGGCCACCACGAAGACGTCGACCATGGACCAGCGACCGATGAATTCGGTGAGGCGATAGAGCCGCGTTCGAGTGCCTGCATTGAGCTCGTCGCTGCGCTTGACCACCAGGCAGAGCCATATCAGTGCCACCAGCTTGCCCACCGGTACGATTACACTGGCGGTGAAGATCACGGCGGCGATCGGCCAGGAGCCCATCTGGATCAACTCCACGACACCGCCAATGATGGTGGATGGCGTGGAGTGTCCCAGGCTGGTGGTGGTCATGATCGGATAGAGATTGGCCGGCAGGTACATCACCGTGGCGGCCGCCAGCAGAGCCCAGGTTCGCTGCAGGCTATGCGGCATGCGGGCGTGCAGTCGCTCATCACAGCGTCGACAGTGGGTTTTTCCCTGTGGTGAGAGCCGGTTGACCAGGCCGCAGGTGGGGCAGCCGGTCAAGCCCTGGGAGGATGCGGTGCGGCCCGACTGGGCTCCCTCCGGGGCCAGGGGCTCACCGCTGAGAGAGAACCACATCCAGTCCGAGTCGAGGGACTGGGTGGTAGACAGCAGCAGAATGGCGAAAGCACAGAAAGCCCAGAAGGAGACGCCGAGTTCGATCTGGGCCATGCCGGCGATCTTGATCAGGCTGACCAGGCGCCGATGATGAAGACGTCCGCCATCATCCAGGGGTGCAGGTGGGAGAGCGACCGGGCGATACTCCGGCTGGCCGCCAGCGGTTCGCCACGCAGCAGCCCGAACTGCAGCCAGATCACCCCCAGCAGGTAGACGGCGGGCAGGACCAGGATGGTCATGATCACGGCGATCGCCACAAGGGGCTGATGGAAGCCGATCAGTGTCGTGGCGGTCTGGGAGAGTTCGATATTGTTGCCGATGCCGCCCACGCTGAAGCTGACGAACGGAAAGGAGGCCGCCAGCATCAGCGCAATGAGCGCCGATACGGCCAGGGCCATGCTGCGCTGGGCCGGCCGATGGTGTCGCGTGGCCAGCGTGTGCCCACACCGTGGACAGCCGGCCTTCTGACCGCCACGCAGGGGCGGCAGTGCCACCAGCCA
>NZ_AZQX01000184.1:0-13374 GCF_000568385.1 Halomonas sp. BC04 | reverse complement strand
GGGACCTGCTCGCGAGGTGGGTGAGCCGAGTGAACGGCTGGTGGTGATCTCCGCCTACTTCGTGCCAGGCAGAGCCGGCACGCAGTACCTGCGCTCGCTGGCCGATGCCGGCGTCGAGGTGGCGGTGTTCACCAACTCCCTGGAGGCCACCGATGTGCCCGTGGTCCACGGCGCCTATCAGGCCCGCCGTGATGGCCTCCTGCAGAGCGGCGTCCAGCTCCATGAGCTTCGCGCCGAGCGGGAGCCCGGCAGCGAAGGGGAGATCAGCGTCGGGGGCTCGGCCTCCGCTCTGCACATCAAGGCCCTCGGTATCGACAACGATCGGGTATTCGTGGGCTCGGCTAATGCGACCCGCGCTCGGTGTGGTGGAATACCGAAGTGGGCGTGCTGGCCTACAGCGAGAGCCTTGCCGCCGAACTTCAGGCGCTCGCCGACCTGGGCAAGAGTCCGGCGCTCAGCTACCGGGTCGGTCGCACGGAAGCCGGCAAGCGCTACTGGCAGACCGAAATCGACGGCGAGTCGGTGCGACTGATGAGCGAGCCTGGCGGCTTCTGGCGTCACCTGGGAGCCGGCATCAGCCGGCTGCTGCCGCTGGATGCCTGGCTTTAGTCCCGAGGCAAGGCTGGCCGCCCTGGTCGCAGGGCAGTGGCCGGGCTGCTGGCCCTCGAAACCGACAAGGAGGTGGGGCGATGACTGAACCACACAATGAGGAAACCATCAGCGAGGCCCGTCGCGAGGCGCTGAAGCGGCTGGGGTTGGCGTTGTCACTGCTTTCGGGTCCGCTGCTGGCACTGGTTATGATCGGGATGGCGCCGCCGGCAGGAATGCCGCCTGCGGCCTGGCAGGTCATGGCGCTCACCTTCTGGATGGCGCTGTGGTGGGTGACCGAGCCGGTGCCCATTGCCGTGACGGCGCTGCTGCCCGTGGCGGTATTGCCGCTGATGGGGACATCACCCATGGCCGAGGTTGCCGCCCCCTATGCCAACCCCCTGATTTTCCTGTTCCTGGGAGGCTTCCTTCTAGCCGAGGGAATCCAGCGCTGGGGCCTGCACCGGCGCATTGCCCTGGTGGTATTGAAGGTGTCCGGGCACCGCCCTCACCAACTGGTGGCGGGCTTCATGATGGCCACCGCCGGCTTGAGCATGTGGGTCAGCAATACCGCCACGGCGGCGCTGATGGTGCCGATCGGCCTGTCGGTGCTGGGCCTGCTGGAGCGCCAGGGCGGCGTCGGGGCCAGTCGCAACATGGCGCTGACCCTGCTGCTGGGCATCGCCCTGGCCGCCAATATCGGCGGCATGGGGACCTGATCGGCACCCCGCCCAACGCGCTGCTGGCCGGCTTCATGGCCGACAACTACGGGATCGAGATCGGCTTCGCCCAGTGGATGCTGCTGGCGGTGCCGCCTGCTCTGCTGCTGCTGGCCCTGGCCTGGTGGCTATTGACCCGCCTGGTCTATCCCTTGCCGCGGGATGTGGTGCCGGGGGTCGAGCAGATGCTGCAGGAACAGGCCGAGGACCTGGGCCGCATGACCCGGCCTGAGCGGCGAGTCGCCACCATCTTTGCCCTGGTGGCGCTGGCCTGGGTGTCGCGTCCGCTGCTGCAGAACCTGCTGCCCGGGCTGGAACTCACCGACGCCGGGATCGCCGTGATCGGTGCACTCCTCCTGTTCGTGACGCCCGCCCGCTGGAGGGTGCGCCAGTTCCTGCTCGACTGGGACAGTGCCCGTCACCTGCCTGGGGTGTGCTGATCCTGGTGGGCGGCGGACTCAGTCTTGGCACCGCCATCGAAACCAGCGGGCTGGCCGCGACCGTGGCCGAGGGCCTTGCCGCCTTCGGTGGCTGGCCGCAATGGACCTGGTGGGCATGGTCGTGGTGGTGGTCATGCTGATGAGCCATGTCACCAGCAATACCGCCACCGCTGCCGCCATCCTGCCGCTGACGGCAGCGCTGACCGTCAGCCTGGGGGCGAGCCCGCTGCTGCTTGCGGTGCCGGTGGCCATGGCAGCGAGCTGTGCCTTCATGCTTCCCGTCGCCACACCGCCCAATGCCGTGGTCTTCGGCAGCGGCCGGTTGAGCGTGATGGATATGGTGCGTGCCGGGGCACTGGTCAGCCTGGCAGCCGTGCTCATCATTACCGCGGTGCTCTTTGCACTGGCCATGCCGGTGCTGGGCTTCGGCTGGGCGAGTGGCGGGTGAGTTGCCCTGACGCTGGCAACGGCTAGGCTTAATCAGGAACAGTTGGCTTGGGTATTCGACAAGGGGAGGCCTTGCCATGAATCATCCGATATTGGTTCCAGTTGATGGGTCCGGGCATGCCGAGAAGGCGCTGGCTGTTGCGGCACAGTTGGCCCATGCATCCTCCGCCGCGCTCTATCTGCTGCATGTCACCGAGCCGCCCGACGATATCGGGATCCTCGCGGGAGCCTCCGGCCAGCCCTTTACCCAGGAGCGACGGCAGGAGCTTGCCCGGCAGAACGAGGAGCGGGCCCGAGAGGCGCTGGATAGGGCCCGGCAAGCGGTCGACCTGGAGGGGCTGAAAGTGACGGAATTGATACGCGAGGGCCGGCCGGCCGATACGATACTGCGCGAGGCCAATGAGATTGCAGCCGATGCCATCATCATGGGCAGTCGTGGCGTCAGCGAGCTAAAGGGTATGCTGGTGGGTAGCGTTTCTCACAAGGTAATGCACTCGGCGCAGTGTACGGTCATCACCGTGACCTGAGGCCGTTCAGGTATCGGCGTCGGCGATGCCCACCCGATTTCGACCCGAGCGTTTGGCGCGATATAGCGCGCTGTCGGCGCGAGCCAGAAGCGCTTCCGGCTGTCGCCGCGGCGGTACTCCGTGATGCCAAGGCTGATGGTCACGGCCAGGCCGTGAAGACGAGTCTCCGCCACCTGCTGGCGTAGCCGCTCGGCGAAGACGGTCCCGCCCCGGACGGACGAGTCCTGCAGCAGAATGGCAAATTCCTCACCGCCCCAGCGTGCCAGCAGGTCTGTGCTGCGCAGGGTCTGGCTGACCAGTGTGGCCAGGCGCTTGAGGATGATGTCTCCCGTTTCGTGACCATGCTGGTCGTTGACCGACTTGAAGTGATCGATATCGAACAGCAGCAACGAGAAGGTGTTGTCACTGCGTTCGGCCTGGCGGATAGCCTTGCGCATGGCGGTGTCGAAGGCACGGCGGTTGTGGGCGCCGGTCAGGTGGTCGCGGGTGGCCTGGTGTTCGAGCTCGCTCTCCATCCGCTTGCGTTCGGCAATGTTGTGGAACACGGCGATGAAGTGCCGGATATTGCCCGCATCATCATGTACGGCGGTGATCGACTGCCATAGCGGATAGATCTCACCGTACTTGTTGCGATTCCATATCTCGCCCTGCCAGTGGCCGGTTTCCAGCACCGAGTCCCAGAGACTGACGTAGAACGCCTTGTCATGGCGCCCGGACTTGAAGAGCTTCGGTGTCAGGCCGACTACCTCCTCCTCCGCATAGCCGGTGATGTCGGTAAAGGCCTGGTTGACCCGCTCGATTCGCATGTCGGCATCGGTGATCAGCGTGGCCTGGCCGGTCTGGAACACACTGGCCAGCAGCTTGAGCTCCTCCTCCTGGCGCTTGCGCTCGGTAATGTCCTCCTTCACCGCCACGTAGTTGACGATCTCGCCGCTGTCGTTGCGGACCGGCGTAAGCGTCTCGGCCTCCCAGTAGAGCTCGCCGCTCTTCTTCCGATTCTGCAGCTCCCCCTGCCAGACATGACCGCTGCGCAGCGTTTGCCACATGTCGCGATAGACGCTCTCCGGCGTCATGCCCGACTGGATCATGGCGGGAGTCTTGCCAACCAACTCCTCGCGGGTATAGCCGGTGACATCGAGGAAGCGCTGGTTGACGTACTCGATCCGGCCGTCGGTATCGGTGATGGCGGTCGCGGCGGGGCTCTGCTCCACGGCGATATAGAGCTGGTAGAACTTCGCTCGCAGCGTGTCCAGATCGGCGCCTTCCCAGTCTGAGCCGAGACTTGCCGAATATGCGATTTTGCTGTCGAGCGGCGTGCCGTGGTCGTCTGTCTTCACAGCGCCCTCCGTACTGTTGGACTTGTTCTGGCGCAAGTCTCTTGTCGATATTGTTTGAATTTGCAGTCGGTAGGGGGCAATGTCGACCCCAGAAAGGCAGAGCTTAGCCCTTTTTTGACATGCGTTCATCCGTATAGGGTCGTGGGGGAGGGGCGGGCACAACGCAAAACCGCAACCCGGCATAGGAATCCCTGCGGTAGCAGAGAGCCTGCACCTTCACGCAGGCGGGGTCCCCTGCTCGAACGCACCTCCCGAGCACACAAGTCCGGAGATCAATAGCCTGTTTCGGATATTGCGAATTTTGTTTATTTCGAATGGCCTGGCAAGTAACAATCGAGCTCGCTACGGCAGCCAGCCAAGCGTATCGCGTGCTGCCAGGAGGTTATTGCCATGAATCATACTGCCGGGATACCTTGTCCCACGATGCCGAGCTCACCCGCCTGGCCAAGGCTAGTGCCACTGAGCTCAGCCAACTGCTTCGTGAGCGGCCCGAGAGTGACCGTGCGCATATCAAACTGGATGGAGCGGACCTGGTGCTGCCGCGCCAGGCACTGGTTTTGCTGCGTGATCTGCTGACCGAGATGGCGCAGGGAAATACGGTGACCATTCTCCCCACTCATGCCGAGGTGACGACTCAGGAAGCCGCAAACATGCTGAATGTCTCACGGCCGCATCTGGTCAAGCTGTTGGAGGAGGGTGCCCTTCCGTTCAGCCGGGTCGGCACGCATCGACGGATCCGCCTGCAAGATCTGCTCGCCTACCGGCGTCAGCAGGAGGAAGCGTCCGAGGCTGCACTCCAGACTTTGGCCGACCAGGCCCAGGACCTGGATATGGGCTACTGATGCGCTTCGTCGTCATCTACGACGCCTGCGTGCTTTATCCCGCACCATTGCGGGACTTGTTGATGCGTCTGGCCACCACCGGGCTTTTCGCGGCACGCTGGACTGAGTAGATCCAAGACGAGTGGGTGAACCGTACCGGCTTTCTCGGAGAAAGCCGGTACGTTGCATATCGACCGCGAGCCGATCGATTTCGGAGGATCTACTCCGAGCGTGAGGATGGCAGTCTGGGGTGTACGATCCTGACCGAGCCCGCCCGAGCTGCGCCGTAGATGTGCGTCACCTAGATGCGTCGCTACTCTAGTACTGGGTGGTGAGCCGGGCCGTGAGCCGGCCCGGTAACGATGAGGATGCAGGGCTGGTCAATCCCGTCTCCAGGCGGCACCCGGGCCGGTTCACTGGGAACTCATGCATGATGTTGATCAGTAGGTGAAGGTTTCACCGCAGCGAGGGCGGTGTCCCAATGCAGAAGGAAAGAATCGAGCTGATCCTCGATTGGAACATGCAACACATCCGCACGACAAAGCAGCTTTGTTTGTGCCCAGGCCAATTTCGAAGGGCCAGGGGCAATACCGGAAAACAGGTCTTCGGGGTTACCGGGGGAATCTTCGACTAGGCTGTCGGCCAGCCCACAGTTGACCGCCTGCATACCGGTTAATGGCTCGGCCCGCATCAACATTCGCTCTGCCAGTCGACCGGTGGCGCGGTGGCTTATCATCGCGGCCATGTCCGCGAACAGACCTAGACCGAGCATCGTTTCAGGGAAACGAAGTTTGGCCCGTGCGGCAACCAACGCTTGGTCAGCCGCAAGTATTAGAGTTGCACCAACACCGATGGCATGTCCCTTTGCCAACACTGCAACCGGTACGGGAGCTGTGAACACCGCCCGGCCCAGACGGAGATAATCGGCAAAAGCCCGGCGAAGCTCCCTCTCTGGGAGCAAGGCCAACGTGCTAAGATCGAAACCAGAGCAAAAAAACCGCCCCTCAGCAGTACCCTGGAACAGTATTGGTCTCCCGCGGGCTATGGCAGCTTCGACCTCAGCCAGCAGTTCTGCGATACCTTCAGAGTCAAGAACATTATCTGCTCCATGCCCCACCCATATCTTCGTTACCCCGTTCATCCCTCTTTCCTCACCGATAAAGCGACGCAAGAAGCCACGTGGCTAGCCTTGGAAAAACCATGGTGGCAGCCATGGGGCTCAGCAGCACGGTACCTGATGAGCAAGTGTTGCGCTTGGTCAATGACACCGCCTACCCTTTAGGATCCTTAATTTAGCCTAAAAAGATATAGGAAAGAGCCTGCCATGAGCTACCAATGCATTGAATTTTCGATAGAAGATGGTGTTGCCATCCTGACTCTAAGTCGTCCAGAGAAGCTCAATAGCTTCAACGTGAAGATGCATGAGGAGGTGTGGGAAGCCTTGGATAGGTTGGAGATGGATGAGAAGGTGCGTTGCCTTCTGATTACCGGGCGAGGCCGAGGCTTTTCGGCTGGGCAGGACCTTTCTGAGCGCAGGCCTGGCCCCAACGGTGAAGCACCGGATCTAGGACAATCGTTGGAGGTTTATTACAACCCTCTAGTTCGCCGCCTACGCACCCTAACCATGCCCGTGGTCTGCGCCGTTAACGGTATCGCAGCAGGGGCTGGGGCTAACCTCGCGTTGAATTGTGACATCGTCCTGGCAGCACGCTCGGCGAGCTTCGTTCAAGCTTTTTGTAAGCTTGGGCTAGTACCAGACTCCGGTGGCACCTGGCTGCTGCCACGTCTCGTAGGGCGCGCTCGTGCACGCGGTCTGGCCTTGCTCGGGGATAAACTAGACGCTGAGCTGGCGGAGACTTGGGGTCTTATCTGGAAGGTAGTGGATGACGAATACCTGATGCAGGATTCGATGGCTCTTGCTCGTCATCTTGCAACCCAGCCAACACAGGGGCTTGCCTATATCAAACAGGCGCTGGAGGCCGCCGAACGCAACGACATGGACGCCCAGCTTGATCTAGAGCGTGATCTACAGAGAGCTGCTGGCCGCAGCGCTGACTATCGTGAGGGGGTTGCTGCATTCAAGGAGAAGCGCACACCCTCCTTCACGGGAAAATGAATAACACTTGCTCAGCCTTCCTCCATCTCCCTGACACACGGCCCTCTACTGCTCTCCACTTCACTCATAGCGGCTTTGACCCAGGGGGCCTTTTGCATCTGACACAAAGTTTGATTAGCATCGCCAATTTCCGCAGAGCAGAATTAACGTTCACGAATATGCTTTATGCTGCCTCTAGCACTACATCCGCAGGAGGGGTGCTAGAGGCATTTTTCCTGTGGTGCGGAATCCAAAAAGCGCATTCACTATGCTGTGAAGGAGAAAAATAATGTTCAAAAAGACTCTGGTATCGGGCGTGCTGGTGGCTACCGTGGCCTTCGCTGGATCGACACAAGCTCGTCCAATGACAATGCTTTCCAGCTGGGAAGCCAGTTATAATGCCGTCCCGGTTTTTGCTGAAGGCTTCATGCAGGAGGTCAAGGAGCGTTCAGGTGGCGAGCTAGAGATCAACATGCGCGGCCCTGAGACCGTCCCGCCGTTTGAGCAGCTACAGCCAGTATCTTCAGGAATGTTCGACTTCCTTTTTACCCATGGTGCCTATCACCTAGGTGAGACTGGAATGGCCTTCGGGATGGATGCCGTCCAGGATAACCCCGAGGAACGTCGTGAAAGTGGCATCTACGAATTGATCGACGAGCACTACCAGACACAGCATAACCTAAAGCTAATCGGGGTATTTTCCGCTGCGTCCGGTTACCACTTTCTGCTGCGTGAGCCAATCGGAGATTCGGGTGACCTGAGTGGGATGAGCATCCGCGCTTCGGCCACTTATCACGATATGGTACAGGAACTCAATGGAGCAGTAGTAACTCTGCCTGCTAGCGAGATTTATTCGGCGCTGGATCGTGGTGTAGTGGACGGTGCCGCCTGGCCTGTGTTCGGTGCCATGGACTACTCCTGGTACGAGGTAGCCGATTACATGACTCGGCCCACCTTCGGTATTACCAACCTCTCGCTGTTTATGAACCTCGATCGCTGGAATGCCCTGTCCGAAAAGGACCAAGAGTTAATCCTAGAGGTGGCGCAAGACTTGGAAGTCAGTGGTCGTGAGCACTTCGAGACCCTTTGGGCCGAAGAGGATGTAGCCATGCAGGAGGCAGGGCTGGAGATCACCGAGTTCGGTCCTGAGACCGCCTCCCAAGTGGATGCGATCTTCGCTGCCGGCATCTGGAAGCAGGTGCGTGATCGCTCCGGTCCGCTCGGCGCCGATTTCCACGAGCGTGCCGTAGAGAAAGGGCTGACCGCCGAATGAGCACTACCCGGCCTCAGATACCCTTGCTGAGCCTTGTCGTGCGCGCGATTACGCGCGCGCACGACAGCCTTACTCAGCTCAGCTTTTGGGGCGCCATGCTGGCCGTGGTGTACCTGACCGTTGTCACTGGCTGGGAGGTGATAGGCCGATACGTGCTGGGATCACCAGCTAGCTGGACCTCCGACACTGCCGCCGTGAGCTTCGCCCTGGTGACCTTTTTTGCCGCACCCATGCTTACCTGGAAGATGGGCCATGCTTCCATGAGCGCGGTTGTCGATGCACTGCCGATAGGTGCCGCGCGCTGGATTCACCGCTTCACCATGTTACTTGGTGCGGCTGCCTGTGCGCTGGTTGCCTGGTATGCCGGCAATGAGAGCATGCGTCTTTACAGCCGTGGCGTGATGATGATTGCTGCCACCCCGATCCCAAAGTGGTTGGTCATGATGGCCCTAACCTATGGGATGGCGAGTATGGCTCTTTACTTCTTCCGGCACCTCTTCGCCAGCTCCCTGGCGGCTGAACCGACCGATAGCGAGAACGCCTGATGGAATGGTATGTTCTGATCGTAGCGGCATTTTTCTTGCTCCTAGCGCTGTTCGCTACTGGGCTGCCAATATTCTTATCTTTCTTGACTCTCAATATTGCGGGAATCTACCTGCTCCGGGGTAGCTTCGACGGCGTTATGCTGGTGGTGAACTCCATGTATAACACCGGCACCAGTATGTCTTTGGCCGCCATTCCACTATTTATTTTTCTAGGCGAGATCCTGTTTCGCTCAAGTGCGGTTCATATCCTCTTCAACGCCGTAGATGGGCTCATTGGCAATCTCCGTGCGCGCTTGTATGCGGTAAGTATCTTGCTATCGGCGGTATTCGGTGCTCTCTCAGGCTCGGCTATGGCGGTCGCGGCCATGATGGGTGCTTCCCTTTTACCGGAAATGCGGAAGCGTGGTTATGACCGCAACCTCTCCATGGGCGCCATCCTGGCTGGGTCTAGCTTGGCTCCTATCATCCCACCCAGCGTGATGGCCGTAGTCCTTGGTATTCTTTCCGGGGTGTCCATCTCCGGTCTTCTTGTTGCGGGCATCCTTCCCGGCCTCTTACTCGCTGTTGCCTTCTTTATCTACGTGGTGATCCGCGGTTGGCTGAACCCTTCACTAGCTCCAGTCAGCCAGCAGACTTCGCTGCCAGGGCGGGAGCGGGCAATGCTTTTTCTACGTGCTCTTCCTTTCCTGCTAATTATCGTCACTATTCTGGGGCTGATCCTGGCAGGTGTGGCTACTCCCACGGAAGCGGCAGCCATGGGGTGTATCGTTGCAATGGTGATCTGCTCCGTGTTCGCCAAGCTAGATCTAAAAGCTCTTTACGAGGCCTTGCGCGCCACTGCATGGATCACTGGGATGATCATGGTGATAATGGTCAGCTCCGTCTCTTTCAGTCAGGTAT
Organism: Halomonas sp. BC04; assembly: GCF_000568385.1. NCBI lineage: Bacteria > Pseudomonadati > Pseudomonadota > Gammaproteobacteria > Oceanospirillales > Halomonadaceae > Halomonas > Halomonas sp. BC04. The sequence goes on along the minus strand of NZ_AZQX01000184.1, from coordinate 3,682 downwards.
TGAACATGAGCGGTGTGACTTTCGAACTCGTCGCATGGGTTACAGATCTAGATATTTCTCTAGTGCTGATGTTCATAGTCTTGATGGCATTACCCTTCATACTCTGTATGTTTATTGATCAGATCGCGCTGATGATCCTGCTGGTGCCCCTATATCAGCCTATTGTGAATGCTTTGGGATTCGACCCGATGTGGTTCTGGGCGATTTTTCTTATCAACATGTCGATAGGCGGCATCACCCCTCCGTTTGGTTATACCCTGTTCGCCTTGCAGGGCGTGGCAAGCGACGTGCCCATCCAGGCCGTCTACCGCTCGGTGTTGCCCTTTATTGCTATCTTCGGCTTTGTTGTTGTGATACTGGCCCTGTTTCCCCAGATCATTTTGTTCCTACCTTCGCTCCTGTAGCAGACAAAGGAAAACTGATTATGGATCTTGGAATTTCCGGACGGACCGCACTCGTTTTAGGTGGCACTCAAGGCTTGGGGCTGAGCTGTGCTCAAGCCTTGACCGCCGCTGGCGTCAAAGTGGTCATCAATGGCCGCGATCCGGAGCGCGCCGCCCAGATCGCGGAGAGCTTCGGCACCACAGCAGTAGCCGGAGATGTGTCCCGGCCCGAGGAGCGTCGCCGCATCGTCGAAGAGGCTAGCGCCGTTGGCCCGATCAGCATTTTAGTCACCAACGCCGGTGGCCCCCCTCCCGGGCCAGTGGAAAAGCATGATCACGAGACTTGGCTTAAGGCGCTTGAGACCAACATGCTTGCCGCCTTAGATATTGCCGTTCAGTGTTTGCCAGTGATGAAAGAGCAAGGCTTTGGCCGCATCGTCAACATCACCTCGTTCACCGTCCGCGAGCCCTACCCGAACATGGGCCTGGCCACCGGCGCGCGGGCGGGCCTGACCGGCGCTATGGCCAGCCTCGCCCGTGAGATCGCCGCCACTGGCGTCACCGTCAACAACCTCCTGCCCGGGTTGATGGACACCGGCGCGTTGCACCGTGTCTACACGGCCCAAGCCGCCAATGAGGGCATTAGCGAAGAGGCGGCCAAGGCGCGTATGGCCGAGTCGGTGCCGATGCGCCGGCTGGGCCTGCCAGAGGATTTCGGCCAGGTCTGCGCCTTCCTGTGCTCGCGTCATGCCGCCTATATGACCGGCCAGAACATCACCGTGGACGGCGGGCTGTCGCGCCCGCTGCTGTAACACGTTTCCAGTTCAGGAGTTAGCATGAAATCGATGGATTCGTCCGAGCTCACCCTCGGCGTGGTCGGCGCCGGCGCTATGGGCGGCGGCATTGCCCAAGTGGCAGCCGCAGCAGGCATCCGTGTATGGATTCACGACGCCCGCGAGGGTGCTGCTGCTGAGGCCTGTGAGAAAATTCACTCCCGCTTCGCAAAGCGCGTCGCCAGCGACAAGATGAGTGCCAAGGATGCTGAGGCCGCCAGTTCCTGCCTGTTGCCGGCGTCTAGCTTGAGCGACCTGGCCGACTGCGACGTAGTGATCGAGGCCATCGTCGAGAAGCTGGAGGTGAAGACCGCCTTGTTCTCCGAACTGGAGGCGCTGCTCCAAGAGGACGCTATTCTCGCCTCGAATACTTCCTCGCTCCCCATTGGCGCGATCAGCGCCGGGCTCAATCGCAAAGAGCGAGTGGCGGGGATGCACTTTTTCAATCCTGTCCCGGTTATGAAGCTGGTGGAAGTGATCCGCGCCCCCGATACCTCGGAAGCGGTAATGGAGGCCCTAGTCGAGCTAGGCTACCGCCTCGGCCGAACGCCGGTGGTGGTCAAAGATACGCCTGGCTTCCTGGTCAATTTCGGCGGCCGTGCCTACACCACCGAGGGTCTCGCTTTGGTACACGAAGGAGTAGCAACGCCTGCTCAAGTGGATGCCATCATGCGAGATGGCTTTGGTTTTCGCATGGGCCCCTTCGAGCTAATGGACCTCACGGGCATGGATGTGAACTTTCCTGTCACCCAATTCGTCCACGAAAGTTTTTTCAATGATCCGCGACTGCGGTCCACGCCGCTGCACCGCTACATGCTGGATACTGGTCAGCTGGGCCGAAAGACCGGGCGTGGCTTTTATGACCATAGTGAAGGTGTGCTCCCCCCGTTGCCCGACACCGAAGCCAGCGCCGAACCAGTCGAGGAAGTGTTCGTGCACGGCGAGGCACCACAGCTCGCTGCCCTAATCGAGACATGCGGCGCTAGGGTGTTGAAGAATGACGATGGCCGAGCCCCAGTGCTGGCGGCCCCGGTGGGCGAGGACGCTTCAGCATACGCAACTCGCCATGGGTTGGATCACCGCCGTTTGGTCTGCGTGGATACGGTGCCCAACTGCGAGAAACGGGTGACTCTGATGGCTGCCCCCGGCAACGATGCTGAGTTGATCATGTCCGTAGTAGCGCGATTTTCTCAGGCGAGGCGAGTCAGCCTGATCGGGGATTCTCCTGGTTTCGTTGGCCAGCGTATCGCTGCTATGGTGGCTAATCTTGGCTGCGAAATGGCGCAGATGGGGCTTGCAAAAGTTGAAGACATTGATTTAGCACTACGGTTAGGGCTGAACTACCCCCTCGGGCCACTGGAAATGGCTGATCATCTCGAACCCAGAGTGACCTTCCGTATCTTGGAGCAAGCTCAACTCCTCAGTGGCGACGATCGCTATCGTCCTAGTCAGTGGCTGCGGCGGCGCGCGCAGTTGGGATTGTCTGCGCGCACAACCTAAGACTCTGTGCAGCTTCAGCCCGGCTGCGAGTCGTAGCCGGGGCTGATGATTGACGCCGCATTCTGCAGCGCCTCTGCAAGGGTGCTGCGCATCTCTTCCTCACCAACGCTTCCGGTAGCCACAGGAATAGTTAGTGCAGCCAATTCGCCCTGGACCTGCATCGCGACGGCTATTCCCCCTACACCCTTCTGCCAGGTATTTCGCACTATCGCAACGCCCGTCGCCTCGCATTCTTCTAGAGCGCTATTGAAGATGGCCGGATCCTCGCCACGTCGGGCGATATCGGCTCGTATGCGTGTTGTGATGGACCGCTTTTCCTTCTCGGGCAGTGAGGCAACCATTGCGATTCCTGATGCAGAGACCGCGAGCCGCAAGCGGCCACCTGTTGAAAGCCGCACTGCAACTAAGTTTACTCCCTGTACCACTTCCAGGAAGGTCGCGTAGAGGCCATCGCGTACAGCCAGAGTGACGGTCTCCCCAGTCTGTTCACTAATGCTCTTGAGGTAAGGGCGCGCGCGGTCAAGAAGTGACATTCCTGCTAGCACGGGGTATCCAAGCATGAGGTTCTTCGGCGTAAGCTCATAAGCGCGCTGTGAAGGGCTGCGGCGGATATAGCCGAGTACCGTCAGGGAATGGGTCAGACGGCTTACTGTGGAAGGCGGAAGGTCCACCATGGTGGAAATTTCGCCATTGCCCAAGGGTTTTCGAGCGCGTGATAGACACTCAAGTATGGCAAATCCTCGCGCTAAGGAATCAACGAGCTGACGGTCCTCACGTGACATTTTGGCTCTCCCAGTATTCCGGTGTGCGGAAATTGTTTTTGCTCACATGCTATAAGATTAGCAAAAGTTGACCGCCGACAGCGAGGCTCTCGGCTCTCGATGAAAAAATCAAAGAGGATCTATTGATGCTTACCGGGGACATGCTGCGTCGCGCTGCCGAGCGCTTCCCAAACAAGCCGGCCAT
>NZ_AZQX01000183.1:0-7012 GCF_000568385.1 Halomonas sp. BC04 | reverse complement strand
GCCGTCGTGATCGACGAAATGCACATAGGTGGCGTGCAGGGACTCGACCTCGGGAACCGCGCGCGCAGGGCAGCCAGCAGCTTGTCATGACGGAAAGCGGAAAGGGCAGGCGCGCCTCGAAGTTCGAGCATGTCGTTGGAGCCTCTGAAGCAAGCGTAGGAAGGGGCCGCATACGCGGCGCAGAAAGCGGACATGATACTGGAAAGCAGGGGTGGGGCGAAATCCGCCGGATGACACCGGCTCCTTGTAACGTTATCGTAAAGCCCTCATCGCCGATCGTCGCCTAAATGCCCGAACCCATGAGTCGACAAGCGCAGCGCCGTCTGCGCCTTGCTGCCCTGCTGCTGTTGGGTGTCATACTGTACCTGATGCCCTACCGGCCTTTCACCCCGCCAAACGACCTGCTCGAGGCCGTGCGTGAGCGGGATTTTCTCAGCGTGCACACACGGAACACGCCGACGACCTACTATGAAGGCCGCCATGGCCCGACCGGCTTCGAGTACGAGCTGATGCGCCGCTTTGCCGACCACCTCGACGTCAGCCTGACCCTGGACGCCAGCCACCACATCATGAGTGTGATCGACGCCGTGCGCCGGGAAGGGGATCTGGGCGCCGCCACGCTGCCCCTGGATCCGACGCTGGAAGGTCTGATCTTCAGCCGGGCGATTCTCGACCTGCAGCCGGTGCTGGTCTATCGGCGCGGCCTGCCGCCGGTCAACGAACCGGAAGGCCTGGCCGGCCTGGAGATCGGCACCATCCGCGGCTCCGGCGCGGACCAGGCCCTGCGCGAACTGCAGGCTGAATATCCCGAACTTGGCTGGCGTGAATCGCCCGACGTCGAGGTCCCCGAACTGCTCAGCCGCGTGGAGAGTGGCAATCTCGATGCCGCCCGTGCTCTACGACCATCAGTTCCGGATCAACCGCATCTTCTTTCCCGGCGTCGAGCGCGGCTTCACGATCGGCCAGCCACTCTCCATGGCCTGGGCCTTCCCTGCACATGGCGGCCTGCGACTGCAGCAGGAGGCCAACCGCTTCCTTCAGCAATTGCAGCAAGAGGGCGTTCTCGACGACCTGGTCGACCGCCATTTCGGTCACGACGACTACCTGGAATACGTGGGTGCCCGGGTCTTCATCGCCCACCTGCATGAGCGTCTGCCCGACTATACGGCGTTGTTTCGGGAGGCCGCCCGCAACACCGGCTTCGACTGGAAGCTGCTGGCGGCACTGGGCTACCAGGAGTCGCACTGGGACCCCGAGGCCACCTCCCCCACCGGTGTTCGCGGCCTGATGATGCTGACCCTGCCCACCGCCGGCGAGATGGGCGTCGATGACCGCCTGGATCCGGCACAGAGCATCGATGGCGGCTCGCGCTACCTGCGACACGTCAAGGATCGCTTGCCCGACTCGATCCAGGGTGAAGACCGGCTGTTCATGGCCATGGCCGCCTACAATGTCGGCCTGGGCCACCTCTACGATGCACGCCGGATCACCGAGCAGCTCGACGGCGACCCCGATCGCTGGGAGGACGTCCGCGAAGCCCTGCCGCTGCTACAGAAACGGGAATGGCACAGCCAGACCCGCCATGGTTACGCCCGCGGCGGCGAGCCGGTGATCTACGTGCGCAATATCCGCCGCTATTACGAGATCCTGACCTATGTCGATCGCAGCCAGCAGCAGTATCTTCAGCTCAACGACCTGAATGGTGAGGCCGTCGATGACGACGGCCTGCTGTTCGAGATCGTGCCACCGATTCGATGAGAGACTCGACATGAGCCTCCCCGCATCACTGACGACAGGCATGGCACTGATGCTGGCTGCGCTGGCTGGCTTTTATCATGTGCTTGCCGGAGACAGCCCTGCCTATGCTGTCAGTCAGCCTGCGCTGATAAGCATTGTCGCCCTGGCCCAGTTGATGATGCTGGCGGGATGGCACCTGTCGGCCCGAGTGCTATTGGCAATGGCATTGATACCGCTCATTGTGACGCTGCTCAGCTATATGCTGCCGGCGTACTGGATCCCGCTAGCCGCCTGGGATCACTGGAGTCAGCGACTCATGTTCGGTCTCGAGCTCGAGTCATGGCGGCCATCCTTGCTGCTGGCGCTCGCATTGACCTTTCTCATCATGGCCTGTGCCACTCGTGCGAGGATCCGGTTTGGGGGCCCCTGCTCCTTGGGATCACTGCGCTACTGCTTCTCAGTAATTTGACGTTCAGCCAGGCTGGTGCTTCGCTTCGCCCCGTGTTGCGCTATGCGTCCAGCCCATGGGAACAACTGGCCCTCTGGGGATTGCTGGGGGCACAGGTATTGGCCGCCCTGCCGGGCTGGAAGACAAAGGCTGCCATCGTCCATCGTGCCTTGTGGCCGTCGTTGATCCTGGCGCTTCTTTCCATCCTGCTCTGGCATCAGCAGAAGAGCTTCACCGAGCGGGAGCTACATGCTCAGGTCAGGTCTGAATCGCAGCAGTTGGCGGATCGACTGACATCCGAAATCAAGGAACATCTTGCCGCCATGAGGCGCTTTGCCAACTTCTGGACCCTCTTCGACCAGGCTCCCAGCCAGGAATCATGGGCCAGGCAAGCCGCGCCCTATCATGAAGATTTTCGCTATTTCCTCAACATCGCCTTCATCGATCCGGACAGCGAAATCCTGCGCGTCTATCCACAGAGTACGATCAACCTCGGGATAATCGGCGCACGCCTGTTCGATGCACAGCCAGCCGGCCGCGAAGCCGTGAGCCGGGCGCTGCTTGAACAACAGGTCGGCCGCACCGATGTCATCGAGTTGCTCCAGGGCGTCCCTGGCATCATTCACTACCTGCCGATACCGCGTGATACCAATCGCACCCTGGGCGCCGTGGCCATGGTGGTGAGCCTGCCGATCCTGGCAGAAACCCTGTTCAACGAAGTCGACACACGGCGCACCGCCCTTGTCCTTGCCGAAGGAGAACGAACTCTCGCCAGCCAGACCCCCGAAACGCCACTGGGCCCCTGGCGGTACGACACCCTGCTGGACGTGGCAGGCCAGCCTCTCAGCCTCAGTGTCCAGCCAGATCGTACCAGCCTGCTGGAGCGCCACGACCGCTATCCCATCGCCAGCCTCACCATCGGCCTTACCTTGGCCTACCTGCTGTATCTCGTGCTTTATGCCTACGGCAGCCTGGCCCGGCAACACCGGACACTGCATTCATCCAATGTTGAGCTGCGCCGCGAAATGCGCACCCGCGCCGAGCTACAGCAAGAGATTGAGTGGCTGGCACGCCACGACGAACTCACCCGGCTTCCCAATAGGCGGCTTTTCATGGAAACGCTGAAGGCGAACAGAAAAGTTCGGCCACTGAGCATCCTTATCTGCGACATCGACCACTTCAAGCGCATCAATGACCACTTTGGCCACCTGGTCGGAGATCGTTACCTCAACCAACTGGGAGAGATCGGACACCAGGTGACGGAAGCCCATGGGGGATTGTTCGCTCGGTACGGCGGTGAGGAGTTCGTGGCCTGCCTGCCTGAAAAGGTTGCTGACGAAGCCTATGACATCGCCGAGTCCATACGACAGCGGCTCCATGACGCCAACCTCCGCCACCATGATGGCAGCAGGCTGACGGTGAGTATCGGTACGGTCACCCTGCTGGAAGGTGCTCTCGAACTGGATGCTCTCATGCAAGCCGCCGATGACGCGCTCTACCGCGCCAAGGCCCAGGGCCGCAACCGAGTCATGGCCGCACCGGAACTGACTGCTGCCGGATCATGACTCGTCATTCCTGGTCGCCTCACGACGAGTTTCGAAGAACGCCTTGAGCAGCTGCGACGCTCGCGCGGCGAGGACCCCGCCTTCCACCTGCACCCGGTGGTTATGCCAGGGTTGGACGAAGAGGTTGGCCTTGGACTCCACCATGCCGGTTCGGGGTTCCGCCGCACCATAGACGACCCTGGCCAGGCGCGCGTGGATGATCGCCCCGGTGCACATCAGGCAGGGCTCGAGGGTAACGTAAAGCGTGCAGCCGTCGAGCCGATAGTTGCCCAGCCGGCTCCCGCGTCACGCAGTGCACGAACCTCGGCATGGGCACTGGGGTCATGGCAAGACACCGGCGAATTGTAGCCGGCTCCAACGATGTCACCAGATGCATCCACCACTACCGCACCCACCGGCACCTCGCCGGCAGCCAGCCCTTCCCGGGCCTGGTCCAGCGCCCGATGCATGTAGAATTCGTCACTGCGCATCGGCTCGGACTCCGTGTATGCTGATGCCATTAAACAATCGTATGATACGTCCCTGAGGATTCCCATGAGCGACGCCCTGAATGCTCTCGTTGCCTTGCTCGGCCTGGAAGAGATCGAGGAAAATCTGTTCCGCGGCCACAGCCAGGATCTCGGCCTGCCCCAGCTGTTCGGCGGCCAGGTACTCGGGCAGGCGCTATCGGCCGCCACGCAGACAGTGGATGCCGAGCGGCAGGTTCATTCACTGCACGGCTACTTCCTGCGCCCCGGCGATCCCCATCGCCCGGTAGTCTATCAGGTGGATGCCGTACGCGATGGCGCCAGCTTCACCACGCGACGCGTCACCGCCATCCAGAAGGGACGCCCGATCTTCTTCTGCAGTGCCTCCTTCCATGGCAGCGAGCAGAGCATGGCCCACCAGATGGCCATGCCAAAGGTCACGCTTCCCGAAGACCTGGACAGTGACCCCTCGGCTCGCCTGGAACGTTTTCCCGGCCACCCCATCGAGTTTCTCCACCTGGGAGACGAGGCCGAGACGGGTCAGCCCTCACGCAAGCGGCTCTGGTTTCGCCTGACCGGCGATATGCCCGACGACCCCGCCCTGCACCGCTACCTGCTGGCCTACAGCTCGGATTTCAACCTGCTGACCACGGCGCTGGTCCCTCACGGGATCACCTTCCGCGATCCCAGGCTGCAGATCGCCAGCCTCGACCACGCGCTGTGGTTCCATCATGACGTGAAGATCAACGACTGGCTGCTGTACGACATGGATAGCCCCTGGGCCGGCGGAGCACGGGGCTTCGCACGCGGCAGCATCTATGACCGGGATGGTCGGCTGGTGGCCTCAACAGCCCAGGAGGGGCTAACGAGGCTACGCGAGTAAAGGCCCCGGAAGGGCACGGGACCTTGGAGCGATGCCGAAGCCTTCGTTGCCAGACGTCCGTCAGCTACGCCGAAATCTCAGGACGCAACTCAAGACCATCGCTGACAGTGCGGAAGGCACGAATGGCATTGATCAACTGATGCGTCTCCACCGCAAGGCTCTGCGTGGCCGCATCGGTCGCCTGCAACTGGCTCGTCGTATGCTGCACCCCCCGCTCCATATCACTCAGGCGCTGGCGATCTGGGCAATACCGCTGCTCTGTTCCGTCGAGGCCATGCTGATCTCACCCATGATGTCATTGACGTGATTGCTTGCCTCTACCACCCGCTCGATGGCCGCTTCGGTATCCATCACCACCCTGGCGCCCGTCTCGATCTCACCGTTGGCGGCCTGGATAAAGCGGCGGATCTCCTTGGCTGCCTCAGAGGAACGGTTGGCTAGGATGCGCACCTCGCTGGCTACGACGGCAAAGCCCTTGCCGTGCTCGCCGGCTCGTGCCGCCTCGACCGAGGCATTGAGTGCCAAGATATTGGTCTGGAAAGCGATGGCATCGATCAGCGAAACAGCCTCTGCCATATGTTTGGCGCTGTCGGTGATGGAAGCCATGCACTGGACGACTCGGGCCATGCCCTCGCCGGCACCCTGCACCTCCTGCACGTTGGACAGCGCCAGCCGGCTGGCCTGCTGTGCATTGTCGGCATTCTGTGTGACGGTGGCGGTAAGCTGTTCGGTGCTAGCCACCGTCTGCTGAACCGAAGTAGCCAGCTCATCGCTTGCCCGAGTGATCGAAGTGCTGTTCTGGCGAATTCCCGCCACCGAGGGGCTGACCCGCTCGGTGCCACGATTGACATCCTGGACGATACTGCCCAGTCCCTTCTTCATGGTTGCCAGGGCCTCAACCAACTGGCCGGTATCATCACGGCCCAGAGCGGGGGACTCAACGGTCAGGTTGCCCGCCGCCACCTGGAGCACGAAGCCCCTCAGCCCCTCAATAGCTCGAGGGATGCGAGCCCAGACCCCCATGCCCAGACCTAGCACCAGGGCAAGCCCCGCTAAGCCAGCCCCGAGCGGCAACGGCTCGTAGGACAACCGCCACTGATGGAACACCAGCCCTCCGATGATCGCGACGGCCACCAAGGTCAGAAGTCGCATTTGAAGGGTCGTTGAGCGCCACTGCAGCCCGGCGAACCAGGCAAGTGGCTGGCGCCGGACAATCTGGCCCCGCTGTAACGTGTAGCCTTTGCCCCTTCCCTCGCTCCAGGCGCCGTAGATCGCCTCGGCCTGAGCGACTTCCGCAGCCGTGGGCTTGACACGAAGCGAGGCGTAACCAACCACGCACCCCTGCTCCTTGAGCGCTACCACATTTGCGCGCACCCAGTAGTGATCACCATTCTTCCGCCGATTCTTGACCAGCCCGGACCACACCTCACCGCGCTGGATAGTTGCCCAGAAGTTGGCAAACGCCGCCGGTGGCATATCGGGGTGTCGCACCAGGTTGTGGTTGGCCCCCAACAACTCCTCCAAGCCGAAGCCGCTGACCCGGACAAATGCCGGGTTGGCGTAAGTGATCTGTCCTTTGAGATTGGTGCGGGAAATCAGCAGATCGTCATCCGCCAGCGGATACTCGACTTGTGTAATGGGAAGATCACTGCGCATGCCAGCCCCCTCGTAGCCGTTGCTGCGCGTTTGTAGACCGCGATCGTTTCGCCCCTCGCATGAGGAGTCTTGTCTTGATGATAAGAGCCATTGCCGCCTCCCTATTGATGCAATACGCACGAGCCCCGGCAACTTGCTATTACATGAGCCACACCACCAGAAAATCCGCTCCACACGGAAACGTTTCATTCACTTCTGCGACGCTGCACAAGGAGCAATCAGAAAGCTGTAGAAAGAGTCTGATGGAATATTCATT
>NZ_AZQX01000182.1:0-14738 GCF_000568385.1 Halomonas sp. BC04 | reverse complement strand
GGCTCGGCCTGGGCTGTGGCTGTGAAGGCGAGGGCGGCAGCGCCGGCCAACAGGGCGGCAGTCACTTTTTTCATGGGTTCTCCTGGTATAGCGAGGTCACGGTTGGTACGGGTTGACAGTGAAGCCAGTCGTTACTTGGGTCAGGCCCATCTCCAGACTGCCTTCGATGCTATTGCCAATATTGCCATGCCAACAGCAAGCATCGGCAAATCTATTGTGGTGTTGACGGAATCTGCATCAGCTTGGCCAGCTGTGGCTGACGTCGGCCCAATACGTCGGCCAGGGTATAGCTATCCAGCACGGCCATGAACGCAGCCATTGCCTCGTTCAGGATCGGCTTGAGGCGACAGGCCGGCGTGATGACGCACTCATTCGAATCTCGGAAGCACTCCACCAGGCCAAGCTCATGCTCGGTATCGCGAATCAGGCCGCCCAGCGAGATGGTTTCAGGGGAGCGGTTCAGCAGCATACCCCCGTTCTTGCCGCGTATGGTAATGATGTAGCCGCGGTGGCTGAGATCCTGTACCACTTTCATCAGGTGGTTGCGCGACACGCCGAAGCTTTCGGCAATTTCATGAATGGTGGCACGCTCCTCGCCCTTGACGGCGAGGTAGATGAGGACACGCAGCGCGTAATCGGTATACCGGGTCAGGTGCATGGGTTATCCCGTTGTCAGAGGCTTGATAAGAGTCAAATAAAATGTATTAACGTCATCGTACTCTGGAATTAAGCTCCGGTAACCCCGCAGGGCGGGAGGGTGCGGCATCGGGTCGCGTCAGCACGAAGGTGGCCACACCGCAGAACATCAACGCCGTCAGCGCCAGGACCATGGGCGGCGCGCTTCCCAGCCACAGCACCAGCCAGCTGAATGCCAACAGCATCACCGCCAGCCGCTTCGCCCTGCGCGGAATGGCGCGCTGCGCCTGCCAGGCATTCAGGGTGGGGCCGATACGGGGGTGCTGCCACAGCCAGCGTGCCAGGCGCGGCGACCCCTTGGGGGCAGCCCAGGCGGCCACCAGCAGGAATGGCGTGGTGGGCAGCAGCGGCACCACGATACCCGCAGTCCCCAGGCCGATGCAGCCATAGGCCAGGGTGCGCCAGGCAAAACGCGAAACCATGTTGGTCATATCGACCTCGCGGATTGGCAGTGGGTAAACTAAGGAGTATTTTATATGCATGTTTAAGAGCAATGCAAAATTCTTCGCGCCAGAGACCAGGCGAAAGCCTGTATCCACCGCGCTGCGACAGCCGGCCTGGCGCTGGTTCTTTCCCTTGGCAGCACTGCACGCAGCGCTGGTGGTGCCGCTGTCGCTGCTCGCCCTCTACCATGGGTGGGACATCTTGTCGCAGCTGGCGTCGCCGGCCGCCCATGCCCGTGAGTTGCTGTTCGGCTTCGCCCTGGCCGTCATCGCCGGCTATCTGCTAGGGCCGCTGTCACGGCGGTTGCAGGGGGGGCTGGTGGGCCTGTGGCTGGTGGGTCGGCTGGGCATCCTCGATTGGCCGGGAGGCGCGCTGGCAACCCTGGCCGATGCGCTCTTTGCCCTGTGGCTGGCCGGCTTGCTGGTGCCCCGATTCCTCGCCGCCAAGAAGTGGCGCAACCGTATTCTCTCCCCGCTGCTGGGACTGATCTGCCTGCTGGCAGTGGTGACGCTGACCTGGCGTTACCTGGATGACATGCCGACCACGGCACCGCTGATGCACCAGAGCGTGCTGTGGCTGGTATTGCTGATGACCTTCATGGGCGGGCGGATCATCGCGCCGGCCGTCAATGGCTACCTGTCGAGCCGCGATCGGTTAGCGGGAGCCGGCGTGCAACCGCAAATCGAGTCGGCACTGATCATTCTGCTGGGGCTCTCGCCCTTCATGATGCTGTGGGCGACTCTGCGACCGCTGGCGGCGGGACTGGTGCTGGCGGCSGGGCTGCTGGTGCTGTGGCGTGTGATGCGCTGGGGACCTGGCCGCTGCCGCGAGCGCCCGGACCTGCTGGTGTTGATGCTGGGCTATACCTGGCTCGGCATCGGGCTTCTGCTGCTGGCTCGCACCTGGTGGGTGCCGGTGCATGCGAGTACGGCGCTGCACATCTTTACCATTGCCGCCCTGGGCACGCTCTCCAGCGTCATCATGCTGCGCCACGTGATACTGCGCGCCAGGCAGCGGCCCGAGTCGGAGTGGGCGCTGGTGCCGTTGGCCGGGCTGTTTGCCACCGCCGCCATTCTGCGGCTCTGGGCGCTGGAGGCCGGTAGTGCCTGGCTGGTCATCCTATGGGGGTCGGCACTGCTCTGGAGCCTGGCGTGGCTGCTGGTGGCTTGGCGGCTGCGCTACTGGCTGGCGCGGCTCCCTACCGGTCGGCCAGTACAAACGCGTCCCGGTAATTGATCACGGACAAGAGTCGGGCGGGCGCACGCAGACGACACGTTTCGCCGATGTCATACTGGTGGCATAGGCAATGGCCATGCCCCCTTATCAAGAGGCTGTTTTCGATCATGCAAGACGATCTGCTGTTCAATCGCCCCCTGGTGGAGAAGTACGACCGTCCGGGGCCGCGCTATACCTCCTATCCCACGGCGCCCCAGTTCCATGCGGCCTTCGCCGAAGATGACTATCGCGCCGCCGCCGAGCGCAGCAACCGGGTCGCCGCCCCCAAGCCGCTGTCGGTCTACGTGCATATCCCCTTCTGCAAGAGCCTCTGCTACTACTGCGCCTGCAACAAGATCATCACCCACAATACCGACCGGGCGGCGGAATACCTGGCCTGGCTTCAGCGTGAGGTCGAGGCCCAGGGGGCGCTGTTCGACGAGACACGGCGCATGACCCAGCTGCATCTTGGCGGCGGTACGCCCACCTACCTGAGCAATGCCCAGCTGGGGGAGCTGATGGCGGCACTGGACGAGGCTTTCCACTTCGCGCCGGTGGAAGAGCGCGAGTTTTCCCTGGAGGTGGATCCGCGTACGGTGACCCCCGATCAGATCCATGAACTCCATGACCTGGGCTTCAACCGTCTCAGCTTCGGTGTCCAGGACTTCGACGAGGATGTGCAGAAAGCCGTCAATCGCGTGCAGAGCGAGGAGCAGGTGGTGTCGCTGGTCAAGGCAGCCCGCGACGCCGGCTTCGAGTCGATCAGCGTCGACCTGATCTACGGCCTGCCGCTGCAGACCGTGGCGAGCTTCGATACCACCCTGGACAAGATCATTGCGCTGCGCCCGGATCGCATCGCTGCGTACAGCTATGCGCACCTGCCGGACCTGTTCAAGGCCCAGCGGCTCATCCGCCCCGAGGACATGCCGCCGCCGGAGCGCAAGCTTGAGCTGCTCGAGCTGACCATTCGGCGCTTGACCGCGGCCGGCTACGTCTACATCGGCATGGATCACTTCGCCCTGCCCGAGGACGAGCTGTCCCTGGCCAAGGAGAACGGCACCCTTCAGCGCAACTTCCAGGGCTATTCCACCCATGCGGACTGCGACATGATCGGGCTCGGCATCACATCCATCGGCAAGGTGGGGGACAGCTACAGCCAGAACGTCAAGGAGACCGCCCAGTATCAGCACCGGCTCGAGGAGGGGCGGCTGCCGGTCATGCGAGGCTATCGACTCAACGACGATGACCGGCTGCGTCGCGATGTGATCAATGCCCTGATGTGCCACGGACGGATCGTGTTCGGCGACATCGAAGCGCGACACGACATCGTTTTCCGAGACTATTTTGCCGATGCGCTGGATCAACTCGAGGAGATGCAGGCCGACGGTCTGCTGGCGATCCGTGACGGTGAAATCGAGGTGCAGCCCGCCGGGCGACTGATGATGCGCAATATGGCCATGGCCTTCGATGCCTACCTGAGGCCTAATGAAGGGCGCTTCTCGCGCACGGTCTGATGGCCAGGAGATGACCAACGTAAACGGCGCCCCGCGGGGCGCCGTTTGCGTAGCGGGGTGTGCTTAGGGAAGCGCTGCACAAATCGACGAGCGAGATGATGCGCAAGGCGCACGGAGCACAGGAACCGGAGCATATGGGGTATATGTGAGGATTCCGAGCACCGCGCAACGCAGCGATTCGCTCGCGCAGGCATTTGTGCAGTGTTTCCTCAGCCGGCCCGTTCGAACAGCAAATTGTTCTCCAGATGAATGTGCTGCATCAGGTCTTCGCGGAACTCGTTGAGACCGGTATATAGCGCACGCCAGGTGGTACAGGCCCCCTTGGGGGGTGTGATGTTGTCGGTCAGCGCCATGACCTCGTCGAGATTTTCGCCGTGGTCGTCGTGCTCCTGGCGCATGACCGCGATCGGCCCCTGAGCCTGGGCGGCCATGCCGCTGCGCAGCATGGGGAACAGGATCTGCTCCTCCTTCTGCATGTGGCTCTCCATCTCCTGGAAGATGACCGAGAGTAAGTCGGCCAGCCCATTGGGGCAGGTGTCGCGCTCGCCATGTACCTGCTCCACACGACGCGCCATGCGGATCAGCTCAGGCAGCTGCTGGCGATGCACGTCATGGTACCGGGTCAGGATATGATCGATCAGCTCGTCGTTACTGGCCGACTGCCAGTCGCGCTGGTCCGGGTTGCCGGCGGGCAGGGCTTCCAGCGCCGAAACGAGCGAGGTGAGATTGGCGCCGGCCTGCTCGGCGGCGGCTTGCAGGCTCAGGCGGCCACCACAGCAGAAGTCGATGCGATTCTGGTGAAAGACCCGGGTGGCTCCGGGGAGGTCCAGGGCGAGGCGACCGACGGGTTGTTCGAGCAGGTTCATGTGACTTCCTCAATGCAGTAGGGAGACGGTGTCTGGTTTAACTTACCTTCCACTGCTGTTGATAATGCAAGCCCCGTGCCATGATTATAGGTGTTTAACAACAGTGGTTTGCAATAATGATGGTAATTTTTACCTTGTCCAGATAGGGTATTAATTACCTTTATATGGTCATAATTACCATGCTCGACGATAGCCTGCTGGCCGACCTGGCCGCCGACCTCCCCAGCGCCGTGCGACTGCAGCGACTGGTTCGCACCCTTCGCGAGGAGTTTCGCTGTGGTGCGGTGTGCCTGCTGCATTTGCAGCAGGGGATCCTGGCTCCCGTGGCAGTGGACGGTCTGGTGCGCGAGGCCCTTGGGCGCCGCTTCGAGGTGGCCCGTCATCCGCGGCTGGCGACGATACTGGCCAGTCGCAGCACCACCTGCTTCCCCCCCGACTCCACCCTGCCCGACCCCTATGACGGCCTGGTGGAGCAGCGTCCCGGCGAACCCTTGCACGTACATGACTGCATGGGCATCAGCCTGCATGTGGAAGGCCAGCCCTGGGGCGTACTGACCCTGGATGCCCTGGTGGCCGGCACCTTCGATGCCAGGGCTCGTGCAGCACTGGCTCGCTATGCATTGCTGGTGGAGGCCGCGGTACGGGTGACGCGCATGGAGCAAGAGCTGCGGGCCCTGCACATGGCACACCATGGCGGCGGGGTGGTGCCCGTCGAGCCCAGCGTCGGCGGGGAGATTCTCGGCCACAGTGCCGCACTTCAACGCCTGCTGCAGGAGCTCGATGTGGTGGCCGAATCGGGGCTGCCGGTCTTGCTCAGTGGCGAGACCGGCGTGGGCAAGGAGTTGTTCGCCCGGCGCCTGCACCAGCGCTCGCCGCGGCGCCTGCAGCCGCTGGTGCAGGTCAACTGCGCGGCACTGCCCGAGTCGCTGGCAGAAAGCGAACTGTTCGGTCACGTGAAGGGCGCCTTCTCGGGGGCCGTCAGCGACCGAGCGGGGCGCTTCGAGGCGGCCCACGGAGGCACCCTGTTCCTCGACGAGGTGGGTGAGCTGCCGCTAAGCGTCCAGGCCAAGCTGCTGCGAGCGCTGCAGAATGGTGAGGTGCAGCGGCTGGGAGAGGATACGCCACGCCAGGTCGATGTCCGCATCCTCGCCGCCACCAATCGGCACCTGGCCGATGGGGTGCGCGACGGTCACTTTCGCGCCGACCTCTACCATCGTCTTTCGGTCTATCCGGTGGCGATCCCGCCGCTGCGTGAGCGGGAGGGGGATGTGCTGGTACTGGCCGGCCATTTTCTCGAGATCAATCGCACGCGACTCGGGGTGCGCAGCCTGCGCCTCTCGCCGGAGGCCGAGCGGGCGCTGTGCGCCTATGGCTGGCCGGGAAACGTGCGGGAGCTCGAGCATGTCATCAGCCGGGCGGCGATCAAGGCGCTGGGCCAGGGAGCGCGGCGTGATGAAATTATCACCCTGGTCCCGGAGTGGCTCGATCTCGCAAGCGGTATGACCGCCGAGGCATCGCAAGGGGGGCAGGCCGAGCCGGAAGTCGCCATGACCGGTGAATCGTTGAAAACCCAGGTCGCGGCGACCCAGCGGCGCGCCATCCGTCATGCCCTCTCGGTCAGCCACGACAACTGGGCCACGGCTGCGCGTCGACTGGGTGTCGATCCCAGTAATCTGCATAAACTTGCGCGCCGTTTAGGGATCAAATAGTTAGCGAAATGCAAGAGGTAGCGTTGAAAATAAACGCTACATCTGGTGCTTGATCGGATTCCGTGAGCTATATATGGTACACAGGCCCTCGGTCGGGGCAGTGGCACGAGCTTGACACACATCAGTGCAGACGTGCGGTATCGTGCCTAGGATGGACGGTTCTTCGGCCGCCATGGCCGCAGCCCGATTCATCGGTTCGATCCCACTGGCCGGTTCGACCCCGCTGGCCGGTTCGACACCACTGGAGAGTAGTCATGCTTCCGTTGCCCCTGTCACTTCTGCCGCGTCCGCCCGCCCCGTCCCGCTTGATCCGTGCCATCGACCCCCGGGTACCCCTGACACTGAAGCGCCACGTGATCGAACCGGTGCTCAACCGCACCTTTGCCGAGCCCCTGGAAGAGGGCGAGTTCGATGCCCTGGAAGGTCGACGCATCACGCTGCATGTGGATGACCTGGGCGTCCTGCTGACCCTGACCCTCGAGAACCAGCGGCTGGTACTGAGCCGCGAGGCCGGTGAAGCGACGATCCGGGGCGGCTGGCGCGAGTTCCTTTGTCTCGCCACCCGGCGCGAGGACCCCGATGCCCTGTTCTTTCAGCGCCGGCTGTTGATCGAGGGTGACACCGAGCTGGGGCTGACGGTCAAGAACCTGCTGGACAGTCGCGAAGAGGGGCTGGCCCAGGGGCGGCTGGGTGACTGGCTGGTGCGCCTGGAGCGAGCGGCGCGCCGCGATGATTGAGGTTTCTTTTGTTAACGAACATAGCCAACGCAGGCGGAGATAAGCCGACATGAGTACTTCCACCAAGGCCGTCAAGACATCCAATGAGGTTCCGTTGCAGGTGCCTTCCCGTGATATCTGGGACGCCAAGTACCGCCTCAAGGATCGTCATGGCCGGGCGGTCGACAAGGACGTGACAGAGACCTGGGATCGTGTGGCCCGGGCGTTGGCGGTGGTGGAAGGAGACCAGGCCGACGCCTGGCTGCCGAAGTTTCGCTGGGCGCTGGAAAACGGCGCCATACCGGCCGGACGTATCATGTCCAACGCCGGCGCCGAGGACTACAAGCCGGCGGTGAGCCTGATCAACTGTACCGTGTCGCGCACCATCCGCGATTCCATGCACGATATCCTCGACAGCGTGGTGGATGCCGGCATGACGCTCAAGGCGGGTTGCGGCATCGGCTACGAGTTCTCGACCCTGCGCCACAAGGGCGCCTTCGTGTTCGGCGCCGGTGCCGGTACCAACGGCCCGCTGGCGTTCATGGATATCTACGACAAGATGTGCTTCACGGTGGCCTCCGCCGGCGGACGCCGCGGTGCCCAGATGGGCACCTTCGATGTCGGCCATCCCGATGTGCGCAGCTTCATCGAGGCCAAGCGCGAGGCCGGCCGGCTGCGCCAGTTCAACCTCAGCCTGCTGATCACTGACGAGTTCATCGAGGCGGTGAAGCAGGATACCGACTGGCCGCTGGCCTTCCCGCTGCATGCCGGCGAGAAGGACGACGTCCAGCCCGGCGACCTGATCTACCGTGACTGGCCGGTGGTCGAGGAGGGCTACACCACCGATGACGAAGGCCGCGTGGCCTGCCGTATCGTCGAGGTGATCAAGGCCCGGGAGCTTTGGGACACCATCATGAAGTCGACCTACGACTTCGCCGAGCCGGGCTTCATCCTGATCGATCAGGTCAATCGCATGAACAACAACTGGTTCTGCGAGGAGATCCGGGCGACCAACCCCTGCGGTGAGCAGCCCCTGCCGCCGGAGGGTGCCTGCCTGCTGGGCTCGGTGAACCTGACGCGCTTCGTCATCGACCCCTTCGGCAAGAAGCCGCGCTTCGACTGGGATCGCTACCGCAAGGTGGTCGCCATCTTCACCCGCATGCTCGACAACGTGGTCGAGATCAGCGGCCTGCCGCTTGCCGGCCAGCGCAGCGAAATCGAGGCCAAGCGCCGCCACGGCATGGGCTTCCTCGGCCTGGGCTCGACCCTGACCATGCTCAAGATTCCCTACGGCTCGCCGGAGTCGCTGGCCTTTACCGAGGAGGTGAGCCGCAACCTGGCCCTCGAGGCTGGAAACAGGCGCTGGAGCTCTCCCGCGAGAAGGGCATGGCGCCGATCCTTGCCGAGGACTTCGAGATCACCCCCAAGATGCTGCGTGAGCGGCCGGAACTGGCCAAGGACGGTTACGAAGTCGGCGACAAGGTCCCCGGTCGCATCCTGCATGCCCGCTATAGTCGCTACATGCAGAAGATCGCCGAGCTTGAGCCTGAGCTGGTGGCGGCGCTGTCCGAGCACGGCGCACGCTTCACTCACCATAGCTCCATCGCACCCACCGGCACCATTTCGCTGTCGTTGGGCAACAACGCCTCCAACGGCATCGAGCCCTCGTTCTCGCACCGCTACTTCCGCAATGTCATCCAGGCGGGCAAGAAGACCAAGGAGCAGGTGGAAGTGTGCTCCTTCGAGCTGGCCGCCTATCGTCACTTCATTGCCGCCGACGCGGTGGAGAGCGACCTGCCCGACTATTTCATCACCGCCGATGCGGTGACCCCGAAGCAGCACGTGGCGGTGCAGGCGGCGGCCCAGGCATGGGTCGACTCGGCGATCTCCAAGACGGTCAACGTGCCCACCGACTTCCCCTTCGAGCAGTTTCAGGACCTTTACCTGGACGCCTACGAGAGCAAGCTCAAGGGCTGCACCACCTTCCGCTTCAATCCGGAAGCCTTCCAGGGCGTACTGGTGCGCGAGGATGACCTCAAGAACACCACCTATGTCTTCGAACTGGAAAACGGCGAGACAGTGGAACTGGCGGGCGACGAGAAGGTTGTCTACGACGGCGAGGAGCACAATGCGGCGAACCTCTATGATGCGCTGAAGGAAGGCACCTATGGAAAGTGGTAAGCCAGTGCACCTCCAACTGTCGGCAATGAGGGGCGCCGGGGGCAAGCCTAAGAGGAGGTCCGACACCATGGGTGGTGTCGGTAGCGTACAGGGAGGTATTCACAGCGCCTCCTCGCAGGCTTGCCGACGGAACAGCCCCGAGCAGTTGCACGCCGTTCAACCCTTTTCCGCAGGAGCCCGCTGATGGCCGTCGAAATTAAATCCAAGATCGTCTCCTACAGCGTCAAGAAGGCCGTGGAGGAAGCCCCCCTGGCGGATGAG
This sequence comes from Halomonas sp. BC04, assembly GCF_000568385.1. Taxonomy (NCBI): domain Bacteria; kingdom Pseudomonadati; phylum Pseudomonadota; class Gammaproteobacteria; order Oceanospirillales; family Halomonadaceae; genus Halomonas; species Halomonas sp. BC04. The sequence continues at coordinate 5,136 of NZ_AZQX01000182.1, read as the reverse complement.
AATCCGCTGACGGTGCGCATTCCGTCGCGTCCCGAGGGCACCCTGGAGGCAGTTTCCGAGAAGATCTCCTACGTCGGCGCCGAAGGCCGCAAGAAGGTCTATCTGCTGGTCTCCTTCATGCCGGTGGAAGGCGTGCTCGACGGCAAGCGGGTGGTGATCGAGCGTCCGGTGGAGTTCTTCTTCCCCTCCGGCCAGCTCTCCAGCGAACACCAGTGGATCACTGCCACCATGCGCAGCCTGTCGCTGGCCGCCCGCGGTGGCTACGTCACCCAGGCGGTGGCCGACCTGCGCAAGGTGGCCTGGGACAAGGGCCTGGTTCGCTGCGGCATGAACCGCTGGGGCAAGCCCATGTTCCATGATTCGGAAGTGGCGGCCATCGCCTGGTCGATCCAGCAGATACTCTACCGGCGCGGCTTCCTCGACCAGGACGGCAACCAGGTGTCGGTGGAGGAGCTGGTCAGCCGCTACGCCCATCGCCTGACCCACGGCCACCCCTGGCAGCCGCCCACCCTCGAGGAGGAGGCCCGGGCAGAGCAGCAGGCCAAGGCGCAGGCTCTTGCCAAGGATAAAGAGAAGGGCGAGGGCCCCACGGTGGTGGGACACTGCCCCGAGTGCCGCGGTGAGCTGATCATGATGGATGGGTGCCCGACCTGCTATGCCGGGTGTGGCTGGTCCAAGTGCGGCTGAAACTTACCTGATTACGAATATGGCTCAGCAGGCACCCGGCGGAGGCTTCGACATTGGCGCTGTCGCCAGCCTTGGCAACACCGTGGGGAGGCCTGCGGCCTCCAGTCGCGAGCTGAAGCTGCTCCTACAGCGGTGTGGCCCCTTCCGTGGAGAAAGCAGCTGTTGGAGCGCTGCTTTGCATCGCGACTGGCGCCGTCAGGCGGCGACGATCCTGGGGCCGCCGCGTTCCGGTGACATGTCGCCGTCGGTGATCACCACGTCGAAGTCGCCGAGCCGGGCGAAGTAGGCGGGGCGAATCAGCCTAGCTTGCTTTCATCGGCCACCAGCAGGCGCTGGGCCGCGCAGGCGATGGCAGCCTGCTTGGGTGCGACTTCATGGAAGTGGAAGCAGCTCACACCCTTCTGTTCGTGTACGCCGGCGGCGGAGAGAAAGGCGCGATTGATTCCCAGGCGACGAATGGAGTGGCTCATCTCGTCGTTGCCGAAGGATTGCGACGCCGGGTAATAGACTCCACCGAGCAGTACCAGGCGGACATCGGGCAGCACGCTCACCGCGTTGGCGACATTGAGCGCATAGGTCACCACCGTCAGCTGCTTGCGCCCGGCGAGCAGGCCGATCAGCGGCAGCAGGGTCGTGCCGCAGTCGATAAACAGCGTATCCCCCTCCTCGATGAAACCGGCGGCTTGCTCGCATAGGCGGCGCTTGGCCTGGAAATGGCTGTCCTTCTGCTCATCGACGCTGTAGACCGGGGCATAGTGCGGGTTGTCCGCCATCACCAGGCGACCACCCAGGAACACCATGGCGCCATCGCTGGCGGCGACGTCGCGGCGGATCGTCATCTCGGAGACACCACAGAGTCGGGCCGCCTCGCTGAGGTGGATCGTACCCCCTCTGGCCAAGGTTTCCTGCAGCCGGGCCAGGCGCATGGCGCTTCGGCCGTTCATCGAGCCTCTACCTTCTTCATCGAACCCTCCGCTTTCCCTGATGGGGCCTATGCTGAGCCAGGTAGTGCGCTTTTTCCACTCCAGCGCGTCGGGGTAGTCCCATGCTCGGCCCCGGCTGGCCCTGTGTTGACGCAAAAAATGTTGGAAAAATAACATTTGATGTTATAAATTTCCCAGACCGGCTGTCGAATCGGCTAGTCCCGGAAACCAACAACAATTCCTTGATGCTCGACTTGCTCAGGCGAGCCCACTCCCAGTGCGACTGGAAGGACTTCCCATGACTCCCATCATGAGCCTGGTCGGCATGGCAACGCTGATCGCCATTGCCCTGCTGTTTTCTACCAACCGGCGGCACATTCGCCTGCGGACCGTGGGTGGTGCCTTCGCCATCCAGGCGGGCATCGGCGCCTTCGTGCTCTACGTGCCCTTCGGTCAGGCGGTGCTGGCGACGATCTCCGCCGGCGTCAGCCAGGTGGTGCTCTACGCCAACGACGGCATCGACTTCCTCTTCGGCGGCCTGGCCGATGTCGAGAACATCGGCTTCGTCTTCGCCATCAAGGTGCTGCCGGTGATCGTCTTCTTCTCCTCGCTGATCGCCGTGCTCTACTACATCGGCATCATGCAGTGGGTGATCCGCATCATCGGCGGGGCCCTGCAGAAGGCGCTGGGCACCTCGCGCACCGAGTCGCTCTCGGCCACTGCCAACATCTTCGTCGGCCAGACCGAGGCGCCCCTGGTGGTGCGCCCCTTCATCGCCCGCATGACGCCGTCGCAGCTGTTCGCGGTGATGTGCGGCGGTCTGGCCTCGGTGGCCGGCGCCGTGCTGGCAGGCTATGCGGCACTCGGCATCCCCATGGAGTACCTGGTGGCGGCCTCCTTCATGGCGGCGCCGGGTGGGCTGCTGTTCGCTAAGCTGATCATGCCCGAGACCGAGGAGCCCGAGGACAGCATCTCCAAGGCCGAGGCGCGCCTGGAAGAGGAGGAGGACCACCCCACCAACGTGCTCGACGCGGCGGCTGCCGGCGCCACCTCGGGCCTCAAGCTTGCCGCCAATGTGGGCGCCATGCTGGTGGCCTTCATCGGGCTTATCGCCCTGGTCAACGGCATGCTGGGCGGGGTTGGTGGCTGGATCGGCATGGAGGCCCTGAGCCTGGAACTGATACTGGGCTGGCTGTTCGCCCCGCTCGCCTTCCTGCTCGGGGTGCCTTGGGAAGAGGCCACCTTGGCGGGCTCCTTCATCGGCCAGAAGCTGGTGGTCAACGAGTTCGTGGCTTATATCAACCTGGCCCCCTACCTGGACGGCGAGCAGGTGGTAGCCGCCACCGGGCAGGCAATGACCCCCTACACCATGGCGGTGCTCTCCTTCGCCCTGTGCGGCTTCGCCAACCTCTCCTCCATCGCCATCCTGCTGGGCGGGCTGGGCAGCATCGCGCCGAGTCGGCGCCACGACATCGCCCGATTCGGTCTCAAGGCGGTGCTGGCGGGTACGCTCTCCAACCTGATGTCCGCCGCCATTGCCGGCTTCTTCCTCTCGCTGGCAGCGATGACCTGATGACGAGCGTACACTTTCATTCGATGAACCCGTATTCGATGCATCCTATTTCACAGGTAGCGACATGACCGAGCTCGAGCAGGCCGCACGCCAGGCCCTGACGCTGATGGACCTCACCAGCCTCAACGACGACGACAGCGACGCCGTCATTCGCGAACTGTGCGTCCGCGCCAATACGCCGGCGGGGCACCCGGCAGCGGTGTGCGTCTTTCCCGCCTTCATCGGTACTGCCAGGATGCACTGGCCGAGCAGGGCCTGGCCGGCAAGGTGAAGGTGGCCACGGTGACCAACTTCCCCCACGGCGACGCAGACATCGAGCGTGCTGCGGCCGAGACCCGCGCGGCCATCGCCGCCGGTGCCGACGAGGTCGACGTGGTCTTCCCTTATCGCGCCCTGATGGCGGGCGATGCCGAGGTAGGCCGTGAACTGGTCGCCGCCTGCAAGCGGGAGTGCGGCGATGCCGTGCTCAAGGTGATCCTTGAAACCGGCGAGCTCAAGCAGGCGGGGCTGATCGACCGGGCCGGCATGCTCGCCATCGACGGCGGTGCCGATTTCCTCAAGACCTCCACCGGCAAGGTAGCCGTCAATGCCACCCTGGATGCCGCCAGGATCCTGCTCACCGCGATCAAGGCAAGCGGGCGCGACGTGGGCTTCAAGGCCGCCGGCGGCGTGCGTACCGCCGAGGACGCCGCCGCCTACCTGCAACTTGCCGAGCGAATCATGGGGCCGAGTGGGTTACCCCGGCGCATTTCCGCTTCGGTGCCTCGGGGCTGCTCGGCAGCCTGCTCGCGACCCTCGATATCGAGGAAGGCGAGGGCACGAAGGAGGGCTATTGATGCGTTCTCAAGCGCTGCCCCAGGAGCTGATCCGCACCAAGCGCGACGGCCAGGCGCTCTCGCCCGAGGCGATCCGCGAGCTGGTGGGCGGCATCAGCGACGGCAGCCTCTCCGATGCCCAGGTGGGCGCGCTGGCCATGGCGATCTTTCTCAACGGCATGAGCGCCGCCGAGACGGTGGCGCTGACCGAGGCGGTGCGCGACTCCGGTGAGGTGTTGGCGTGGAATGACCTGAGTTTGCCGGGACCGGTGCTCGACAAGCACTCCACCGGCGGCGTTGGCGATCTCGTCTCGCTGGTGCTGGGGCCGTGGATCGCCGCTTGCGGCGGCTACGTGCCGATGGTCTCCGGCCGTGGCCTGGGCCACACCGGCGGCACCCTGGACAAGCTTGAGGCGATACCCGGCTACGACATCGCTCCTTCGCGGGAGCGCTTTCGCACCCTGGTGCGCGAGGCGGGCGTGGCCATCGTCGGCCAGACCGCCGAACTGGCGCCGGCCGACAGGAGCTCTACGCCATCCGCGACGTTACCGCCACGGTGGAGTCGCTGCCGCTGATCGTCAGCTCGATACTCGGCAAGAAGCTCGCCTGCGGCCTCGACGCCCTGGTGATGGACGTCAAGAGCGGCAGCGGCGCCTTTATGCCCACGCCGGAAAAATCACGCGAGCTGGCGCAGACCATCGCCGAGGTGGCGAGCCGCGCTGGCACGCCGACCACCGCGCTGCTTACCGACATGAGCCAGCCGCTGGCACCCTGTGCCGGCAACGCCGTGGAGGTGCGCGAGGCRATCGCGCTGCTMACCGGGGAGAGGCGCAGTGGCCGCCTGCTCGAGGTAACCCGAACGCTTGCCGCCGAGCTGCTGCTGGCTGGGCGGCTCGAAGAGTCCCTCGAAGCCGCCCTGGCCAGGCTCGACGAAMSGCWCGCYTCGGGTGCGGTCGCCGAGCGCTTCGCGCGCATGGTGGCGGGACTGGGAGGSCCTGCCGACCTGCTCGAGCGCCACGATCGGTACCTGCCAAGGCACCTGTCGTTCGCCCCGTATACGCCGAGCGCAGCGGGCGGGTCACTCGCATGGACACTCGTGCGGTGGGGCTCGCCGTGGTAGCGCTGGGCGGCGGACGCC
>NZ_AZQX01000181.1:0-13140 GCF_000568385.1 Halomonas sp. BC04 | reverse complement strand
CGGCGGGGCAGTGGGAGCTATCGGCCAGGCCTTCGGCATTGATGACCTGGCGTTGGAGACGGCCGGCATGGGTGACGAAAGCCAGGTGGTGGTAACAGGCTATCTGACCGAGGACCTTCGCATCAGCTATGGCGTCGGTATCTTTTCGCCCATCGCCGAGCTGACCCTGCGCTATACCTTGTGGCGAAACCTCTATGTGCAGGCCGTTTCAGGTGCCGCGCAGGCGGTCGATCTTGTCTACACCTTCTCCCGCCCCGGGAAACCTCCGCAGATCAATAGCGGTCAATAGTCCAGGTTCAGATACGATAGTCCGTCGACCACAGAGCACCCAAGCTCAAGGAGAGAAATGATGATCATCGACCCCGCCCGTGCCTTGCCCGGCCGCGAGAACCCGCTTTCCGTGTCGGGCATACATGCCGTCAATGGGCGCTCCATCCTGCCACCTTTCCCCGATGGGCATGAGGTCATCGTGCTGGGCCTGGGCTGTTTCTGGGGGGCGGAGCGACTGTTCTGGCAGCTTCCCGGGGTATATGTCACCGCCGTAGGCTATGCCGGCGGCATCACACACAACCCCACCTATGAAGAGACCTGCAGCGGCATGACCGGTCATGCCGAAGTGGTGCGCGTCGTCTTCGATCCCGCCGAAGTCGACGTCGACACACTGCTGCGGACCTTCTGGGAAGCGCATGATCCGACCCAGGGGATGCGCCAGGGCAATGACGTCGGAAGTCAGTACCGCTCGGCGATCTATACCACCGGTGACGAACAGCAGGCGGCAGTCAAACGCAGCCGAGACATCTACCAGCATTCCCTGACACAGGCCGGGCAGGGAAGCATCACCACCGAGATCGCTCCGCTCGAGGCCTTCTATCTGGCGGAAGAGTATCACCAGCAGTACCTGCACAAGAATCCCGGCGGCTATTGTGGACTGCGGGGCACCGGCATCAGCTGCCCGATCGGGTGAGGTGGGGGCCGGCTCGGCCAGGCCAGGGAATTGTCGGACTGGTCCATGACATCAACTCCTGCCTGACTCGTCGGGCAAGCCAGGGCTCCAGCCGCCCTTCGCGCCACTCCATGAAGCCGACATGCCCGCCGTACCGGGCGATTTCCAGATGCACGGCAGGAGAGGGGGCGGGCAGGCGCTCGAAGAGGCTGGCCGGCATGAAAGGGTCGTCATCGGCGTGCAGGATCAGGGTAGGAAGCTCGACGTCGTCCAGCAGGGGCCCCGCGGAAGCGCGTTGATAGTAGTCTTCGGCCCCGTCGAAACCATGCAGCGGTGCTGTCACGGCATCATCGTAGGCGCGCAGGCTGTTCAGATTGGCCAATCCATTGGCATCGAGGGGCAGGGACAGCAGGCCCCGCTCGAGCTTGTCCCTGACCTTGCGCTTGAGCGCACCTAGCAGGTGCCGCTCATAGACCCGGGAAAACCCCTGGTGGAGCCGGTCGGCACTGGCCGCCAGATCCAGGGGTGCACTGATCACGATGGCGCCCGCCAGGTCAAGGCCATCTCCCCCCTGTTCGGCTACCAGCTTGAGCAGCATGTTTCCGCCCAACGACACGCCGGCGGCCACCTTCAATGCCTTGGGGAAACGGTGTGCGAGCTTTCCGAACAGCCAGTAGGCGTCGGCGGTATCGCCGCTGTGATAGGCCCTCGGCAAGCGATTGGGTCGGCTGCCGCAGCCACGGAAATGCATCAGCACGGCGCGCCAGCCCAGTCCGCTCGCCGCCGAAAGCAGCCACCGTGCATAGGGTGAGTCGAAGGAGCCTTCCAGCCCATGGAAGAGCACGAAGACCGGCGCCTCGGTCCGTGGGTTGGGGGCTGGCCCAGTTCAGCTCGACGAAGTCGCCGTCGGGCAGTTCGAGCACCTCCATTTCCCGTGCCAGCGGCGGACGCGGCATGATGCGCGGCAGGAGGGTCTGCACATGGGCATTGGTCAGCCCGCGTGGCGGTAAGTAGTCGGCTTCGTGTCGCCGCTCGCGCATGATGGTATCACTCGGCCTCGGGCGTCAGGTTCTTGGCAGCGTCGGTCGTGACAAGGACGTTATCCTCGATGCGGATACCGCCGTGGGGGGCCAGTCGTTCCACCCGCTCCCAGTTCACCTCTCGACTGACCGACCCCTCACGCAGCGGATCGAGGAGCATGGGGATGACATAGAGCCCCGGTTCAATGGTGACCACCATTCCCGCTTCCAGTTCACGGGTCAGGCGCAGGGCGGGGTGCTCACCAGGCGGAGGCAGAGCCACGCCGTCAGCGGCATGGCGGCCGGCCACATCGTGAACCTGAATGCCCAGCAGGTGGCCCAGTCCGTGGGGGCAGAAGGCCCGTGTGATACCGTTTGCCACGGCGGATTCGGGGCTGCCGAGGACAATGCGGTGCTCGACGAGCAGGTCTGCCAGCAGGTCGTGCATCCGCTTGTGCAGGGCAACATAGTCGACACCGGGCCGCAACGTGGCAATCAGCTGTTGCTGCACCTGGGTAACGCCCTCTATCAGCGCAGGAATGAGCGCATCCGCCTGCTCTCCTGCCCAGGTGCGGGTAATGTCGGAGCAATAACCACGGTAGCGATGCCCGGCGTCGACCAGCAGGCTTTGCTGTTTGGCCGGTGGCGTGGCGTCATAATGCTGATAATGGAGTACGCCAGCGTGAGCATTGATGCCGATGATATTGCCGTAGGGAACATGACTCTCGCGTTGACGCGATGCCTTGAGATAGGCGAGTTGCACATCCAGCTCGGCGGCGCCTGACAGGAAGGCATCCCTGGCCGCCACATGGCCGGCCATGGCCTGTCGGTTGGCCTGGCCAATGCAGGTGACTTCGTACTCGCTCTTGCGCACCCGCTCCTCATCCAGCGCCAGGAGCAGGGCGGTCGGGTTGAGCTCGGCCCCCAGGCTCCTGGCAGTTGCGCCATCCACGTCACCGATGACGGCATAGCGGCCACGGGGCAAGGCGGGCGGCACGTCAAAGCGCCCCTTCACCACCTCGACACGCTCTACCAGGCCTCCTGGGGCAAACGTGCGGGCAGGTGCCAGAAGTCGTCGGGGGCATGCAGATAGAGAATCGGGCGTTTGCCCGGACACACCAGCAGCCAGCTTTGGGCGAGATAGGTCTGGCCGGTCCAGTGCTGGAAATGACCATACGCCTGGAAATCAGTGGGCTGGTCGTCGCCGAAGTGGCGAGCGGGATGGCCGCTGTACATCAATACCCCATCATGCCCGAGGCGGGAGAGCACCTCGGCATAGCGCTGCTCGAGCCGGTCGAGATGGCAACGCTGGAGTTCGGCGAGCGGGTCTGTCATGGCAGCCTTCCTGGCAGTTTGATTGATGCCAGTTTAGCGTACTGCCCAGAGTGGACGATAGGTGGATCCACTACTGTCCCGGCGTCGGCTCGACCCGGTCAATGCGATAGAGAGTCTCCACCTGGTCCAGGCCCTGTACCGTGCAGGAGAGGTCGCTGATCCGCCCGTCGCCAAGGCCGTAGATCCAGCCGTGGACGGCCAGTGACTGACCACGCTGCCAGGCCAGTTGAAGGATCTTGGTGCGACAGAGATTGCTGACCTGTGCCTTGACGTTGAGCTCGCACAGGCGGTCCACCTGCTCGTCCAGCGGCAGTGCCGCCAGCGCCGAGCGATGGTGGCTGTAGAGCTCACGGACCGAGTGAAGCCAGTAGTCCACCATGCCGCACTCGCCGCCGGCCACCGCCGCCCGGACACCGCCACAGCCGTAGTGGCCGACGATCATGATGTGCTTCACCTTCAGCACGTCCACCGCATACTGGACGACGGAGAGGGCATTCATGTCGTTGTGATGGACTAGATTGGCGACGTTGCGATGCACGAACACCTCCCCGGGAGGGAGCGAGATGATCTGATTCGCCGGGACGCGACTATCCGAGCAGCCGATCCACAGGTAATGGGGGTTCTGCTGGCTGGAGAGACGGGTGAAATAGTCCGGGTCTTCCTGGCACATGCGCTCTGCCCAGGAGAGGTTGTTCTCGAGCAGGGCGGCGATATCCTTGTCCATGCAAAGCGTACCCGGTTGTTTGATTGGCAGACTAGTAGCGGATGGCCTTTTTACAGGCGGTCAGGTCAGCGGTCAACCGTCGCACTCCCGAGTGAGGGGCTGCACTGGTATCATCGCCCCATTCCAGCGGGCTCTGTTCGAGAGCCCGGTTCGAGAAGGAGAACTTCGTGCCAGACTTCGATTATGACCTCTTCGTCATCGGTGCCGGTTCCGGCGGCGTGCGTGCCGCACGCACCGCCGCAGCCACGGGCGCACGCGTCGCCGTGGCCGAGGATCGCTATCTGGGCGGTACCTGTGTCAACGTGGGTTGCGTACCCAAGAAGCTCTACTCCTATGCCGCCCACTTCCACGACGCCTTCGAGGATGCCGCCGGCTTCGGCTGGCAACTGCCGGGTGTACCCACCTTTAACTGGGCCACGCTGCGTGACAACAAGAGCGGTGAAATCAAGCGTCTCAACGACATCTACGGTCGCCTGCTGGAGACCGCCGGGGTCAGGCTGATCAACGGACGTGCCCGGGTGGTTGACGAGCATCGTGTCGACGTCGCCGGTGAGACTATCAGTGCCGCCAAGATACTGGTCGCCGTCGGCGGCTGGCCCTGGGTGCCCGAATTCCCCGGCAGCGAACATGCAGTGACCTCCAACGAGGTTTTCGACCTGGAGCGGTTCCCCGAACGCTTCCTGGTACTCGGCGGTGGCTATATCGCCGTGGAATTTGCCAGCATCTTCAATGGTCTGGGCAGTGAAGCCCACCTCGTTTATCGCGGTGAGCTGTTCCTGCGCGGCTTCGACCGTGAGGTGCGTGAATTCACCCGGGAACAGATGGCTCTCAAGGGGGTGAACCTCCATTTCGAGACCAACATCGAACTCATCGAGCGGGTGGAGAATGGCCTGCTGGTGACCCTCACCAACGGTGAGGCACTGGAAGTCGATGCGGTGCTTGCGGCCACGGGCCGCAAGCCGCACCTGGAAGGTCTAGGTCTCGCTGAACTTGGGGTCGAGCGCAATCCGGATGGCACCTTGAAGGTCAATGAGCGATTCGAGACTTCGGTGCCGTCCATTCTGGCCCTGGGTGACGTTACCGGTGGCCCCGAACTGACGCCGGTGGCCCTTGCTGAGGCCATGCACCTGGTCAAGCAGCACTTCTCCGACACCCCGGCTGCGCCTCTGGATTATCAGAATATTGCCACGGCGGTCTTCTGCCACCCGAACATTGGCACCGTGGGTATTTCTGAAGAGCAGGCCCGCGAACAGTATGCTGCGATCCGGGTCTATCGCACCGACTTCAGACCCATGAAGCACACGCTTTCCGGCAGCCAGGAGCGTTGCCTGATGAAGCTCATCGTCGATGATGCCAGTGACGTGGTGGTCGGTGCGCACATGGTCGGCGAGGAAGCCGGCGAGCTTATCCAGGGCATCGCCATCGCCGTCAGAGCGGGGCTGACCAAGGCTGACTTCGATGCCACCGTGGGAATCCATCCGACCGGCGCCGAGGAGTTCGTCACCATGCGAAACCCATCACGCACGTGATCTCATGCGCCACAAGATTGCCCTCGGCCGGGCCGCCCCGGGGTGGCCCGGCAACGTACGATAAACGGAAACCTGAACTAGACTATCAGCGTGAGGCGCAAAACAACCTCACCACCGGACTCATCGAGGCGTTGCATAACCTGGCGTTATGGAAGTGGACGCGGGGCATAATGTCGATTTTAATTTAGTCAAAAGCCCTGTTATCATTATGCGCAACATCGCTACAGCGAAGTCTGAACATGAATGTAACACCGCAGCCTTTTACCCCCTCTGCTGATCTTGCACGGCCCAGCGTGGCTGATGCCGTGGTTGGCAGCGATGCCGCACCGCTGTTTATCCGCAAGCCCAACCCCGATGACGGTTGGGGAATCTATGAACTGATCAAGTCCTGCCCGCCGCTGGACGTCAACTCAGCCTACGCCTACTTGCTGCTGGCTACCCAGTTCAGGGATACCTGCGCGGTGGCGACCAACGAAGAGGGTGAAATCGTCGGTTTCGTGTCGGGCTACGTAAAGAGCAATGCACCCGACACCTATTTTCTGTGGCAGGTGGCTGTGGGTGAAAAGGCCCGCGGTACGGGGCTTGCCCGACGCCTGGTGGAAGCCGTCATGACCCGTGACGAGCTTGCCGATGTACACCACCTGGAAACCACCATCACGCCAGACAACCAGGCCTCATGGGGACTTTTCCGCCGTCTGGCCGACCGCTGGCAGGCCCCCCTGAACAGCCGTGAGTATTTTTCCACGGACCAGCTCGGCGGTGAACACGACCCCGAGAATCTGGTGCGCATCGGTCCCTTTGATACCGGTCGCCTCTAAGTCCCATCCCCAAGATGCAGGGCGGCCGCGTCACCACGCCGCCACGCTATCTCTATGTCTTCTTCATCCTCACCAGGAGGTCGCACGATGCAGACCCAGACACTTGAACGCATGGAATCCAACGTTCGGACCTATTCACGCTCATTCCCGGTGGTCTTCACCAAGGCCATGAACGCGCGCCTGACCGATGAAACCGGGCGTGAATACATCGACTTCCTGGCGGGTGCCGGCACGCTCAACTATGGCCACAACAACCCACACCTGAAGCAGGCACTGCTCGACTACCTGGCCAGCGACGGCATTGTCCATGGCCTGGACTTCTGGACGGCAGCCAAGCGTGACTATCTGGAAACGCTGGAAGAGTTGATCCTCAAGCCACGAGGCCTTGACTACAAGATCCAACTGCCGGGTCCGACCGGTACCAATGCCGTAGAGGCCGCGATCCGCCTGGCACGGGTGGCCAAGGGCCGACACAATATCGTCACCTTCACCAACGGCTTCCACGGCGTCACCATGGGCTCGCTCGCCACGACCGGGAATCGCAAGTTCCGTGAAGCCACAGGCGGCATCCCGCTCCAGGGCGCAGCCTTCATGCCCTTCGACGGCTATCTCGCGAGCATACCGATACCCTGGACTATTTCGAGAAACTCCTGGCAGACAAGTCCGGCGGACTCGATACGCCCGCCGCGGTGATCATCGAGACCGTGCAGGGGGAGGGCGGCATCAACGTGGCCGGGCTCGAGTGGCTGCAACGCCTGGAGCAGATCTGCCGCACCAATGACATCCTGCTGATCGTCGACGACATCCAGGCCGGCTGCGGCCGCACCGGCAAGTTCTTCAGCTTCGAGCATGCCGGCATTACCCCGGATATCGTGACCAACTCCAAGTCGCTGTCGGGCTTCGGTCTTCCGTTTGCCCACGTGCTCATGCGCCCGGAACTCGACAAGTGGAAGCCCGGTCAGTACAACGGCACCTTCCGTGGCTTCAACCTGGCCTTTGCCACCGCCGCTGCAGCCATGCGACAGTATTGGTCCGACGATACCTTCGAACGGGATGTTCAGCGCAAGGGAGAGATCGTCGCACAGCGCTTCCAGAAGATCGCGGCATGGCTCACCGAACACGGTGTCGAGGCAACCGAACGGGGGCGCGGCCTGATGCGCGGGATCGATGTAGGCACCGGTGACATTGCCGACAAGATCACCGGCAAGGCATTCGAAAACGGTCTTGTGATCGAGACCAGCGGCCAGGACGGTGAAGTGGTCAAGTGCCTTTGCCCGCTGACCATTCCCGACGAGGATCTCCAGCAGGGCCTGGACATTCTCGAGGAGAGCGTCAAGCAGGTCATCGCCTGATAGAGTAGGGCGCTAGTGGTGTATCGGCCGGCTGTTAGACAGCCGGCCCGTCAATCGTTATAAGGGAGTGACACTCTATGATCGTTCGCAATCTCGAGGAAGCGCGCCAGACCGACCGCCTGGTCAAGTCAGAGAGCGGCACCTGGGACAGCACCCGCCTGTCGCTGGCCGACGATGGCGGCAACTGTTCCTTTCATATCACGCGGATCTACGAAGGCACCGAGACACACATTCACTACAAGCACCACTTCGAGGCAGTCTACTGCATCGAAGGCGAAGGTGAAGTGGAAACCCTGGCGGATGGCAAGATCTGGCCGATCAAGCCGGGTGACATCTATATCCTCGACCAGCATGATGAGCACCTGCTGCGGGCCCACAAGACCATGCACCTGGCCTGCGTCTTCACCCCTGGGCTTACCGGCAAGGAAGTGCACCGCGAAGATGGCTCCTACGCACCCCCCGAGGCCAGCGACAAGAAGCCGCTCTGACAGACAGATAGCGCCAGCCCGGAGATCGGGCATGATGGTAGTAGCCCCCGGAGCCACCAGGTGCCGGGGGTGTTTGTATCTTGCGGGTAGCAGTAGCAATGGTTTCCATCGGTTACGTCAAGAACCGTCTATGGGTTCGCATAATGTATATTATGTTAAATCATTGGTGCGCCGTATCTGATTCACCCATGAGGTTGGACAAGCCAGGCACCGACTCCTTATCATCTCTCGTCGCGCCCCCGCGAGGACACCGCTCGCGTCCCAGCCCACACTCCTGGTATCACCCGCGCCACGGGTGAAGCCCGATACGGAGGTTTTTTCACTCATGCGGCCAAGAATACCGTCCGTCGTTATGCCCTGGTTGCTGGCCTCCCTGTTGTTGATATCCGGTTGCGCAATGACGCCTCAGGCCGAACCCGAGCCCGTCCTGAGCCCTGATGCCTTCGATGCGCGCATCGAACAGCTTGAACAGACCATGGCCTTGCGCTGTGACCTGGCCGAAGACCGTCTCTCTCGCCATGACCTTCGGCAGACAGAGATGATGGCGGATATCAAAGATGCCAACGCCCTGCTCCAGCAGCTGCGTGGCAATATCCAGCGGCTGGAGCAGCGCGGCGACGAGCCCGTCATCGTCATGGCGGAATGCGACGAGGCCACCGACACACCGCTGGCCGACAAGGAACTGGTGGGTCGTGCCGAGTGGATCGGACTGCCCGACATCGGCACCTATCTCAAGGCTCGAATCGATTCCGGGGCCAACACCTCCTCACTTTCCGCCAAGGATATCACCCGGTTCGAACGGGATGGTGAGGACTGGGTACGGTTCCGACTGGGCATCACCGATGAGGACGTCGTCGTCGACGTTGTTCGTGACGAATGGATCGAGGCCCCCGTGGAGCGCCGCGTACGCATCGTGCAGGCCGCCGGCAGCGAATCACGCCCCGTCGTGAGCCTGCTGATGACCCTGGGGTCCATTCGCGAACCGGTTGAGTTCACGCTGAATGACCGCTCGCACCTCCACTTCCCGGTACTGCTGGGTCGCCGCTTCCTGATGGATATTGCGCTCATCGATGTGGCCGAGACCTACCTGCACCCAAGGCCCGAGTTTCCCGGTGGCCGCCCCGCCTCTGAGGCGGCACAGGACGAACTCAACGATCAGGAGGAGGAAGACCGCTGAGCAGCGGCGCCTCTGGTCTTAACAAGGAAGCTTCATGTCACGACTGCCCTTCTATCTCATTGTAGGCCTGCTGATGGCGGTGGGCATCGGCATGAGCGTGCATCGGCACATCCAGTTCGAGGTTCCATGGACCAGGGCGAGCAGCGCACGATCTGGGAAGTGGAGGCCATCATCGATTTCAACGCATTGGGTGGCCCGGTGCGGGTCGACCTTGCCCTGCCCCAGCATCAGCGCGGTTATCGACTGCTGACCGAGAATACGGCCTCGCCGGGCTATGGCCTGTCGTTTCTCCAGGACGAATCCGGTCGTCGTGCCCAGTGGTCGATACGTGAAGCGGCCGGCAGCCAACAGCTCTACTACTCTGCGCGCCTGCTGGTGACCGAGGACAGACGGCAGCGTGAACTGGCGGCACCACCCCTGCGCGAAGTCATCTGGGAGCGCCCCTACGATACCGCTGCCGCCCAGGTCATAGAGCGTGCCTGGGCCCGCAGTGCCGACCCCTACACCTTTGCCCGCGAGCTGATACACGATTTCAGCGAGGATCGCCAGGGCGAAAACGCCCGGCTGCTGTTGACCCAGTTCGAGCGTAGTACGCTTCTGGTCCGGCTGCTCAACCAGGCCGGCGTTCCTGCGCGGGAGGTCAGCGGGCTCCTGCTGGAAGACGGGCGCCGACGCCAGACCCTCACCCCCTGGATCCAGGCCTTTGCAGGTGACGACAGCAACTGGACACTGTTCAATCCGACCACAGGTGAGCAGGGGCAACCCGAGCACCTGCTACTGTGGGAGAGCGGCGGTCGTGCCGTACTGGAGGTCCAGGGGGGCAGCAATTCCCGGGTAACCTTCTCGATGCTGTCGCGGAACCAGCCGGCTGCTGCTGCCGTCCGCAGCCAGCTGGCCGATGACACCCTGCTGAACTTCTCGATACATAGCCTGCCCCTCGAAGAGCAAGCACTGTTCCAGACCATCCTGCTGATTCCCATTGGCGCCCTGGTGGTGGTTTTCCTCCGCATCATGGTGGGGTTCAAGACCTCAGGCACCTTCATGCCGGTGCTGATCGCCCTGGCCTTCATCCAGACCACCCTGATCACCGGCCTCATCGGCTTTCTGCTGATCGTTGCTGTGGGTCTTGTGATCCGGAACTATCTCTCCTATCTCAACCTGTTGCTGGTGGCGCGAGTCTCGGCGGTGATCATCACGGTCATCGCCATCATCTCGATCTTCTCGGTGCTTTCCTATCGCGTGGGCCTCAATGCCGGACTGACAATCACCTTCTTTCCCATGATCATCCTCGCCTGGACCATCGAACGCATGTCGATCCTGTGGGAAGAGGAAGGCCCCAAGGAGGTGCTGATTCAGGGTGGTGGCAGCCTGGTCACGGCCGTACTGGCCTACCTGGCCATGAACAACCCCTGGATCCGCCACATCACCTTCAATTTCCTTGGCGTACAGCTCATCATCATGTCGCTGATCCTGCTGCTCGGGAACTATACGGGGTATCGCCTACTCGAACTGCGGCGCTTCAAGCCTGTTACCGAGGACTGACTCCATGTGGGCAAGACCCAGCCAACTACTTCGGCACGGCATCATCGGCATGAACCGGCGAAATATCCGCTATATCGGCCGCTACAACGACCGCCGCCTCTATCCGCTGGTGGACGACAAGCTGCAGACCAAGCTTCTGGCCCAGCAGCACGGCATCACCACGCCGGGGCTAATCGGCACCGTGACGACCCAGTTCGGCATCAAGCAGCTCCAGAAGATGGTGGCGGGACACGCCGGCTTCGTCATCAAGCCGGCCAAGGGCAGCGGTGGCAAGGGTATCCTGGTGATCGAACGCATCGATGGCGACGGCTTCATCAAGCCCAGCGGCGTGCGCCTGGGGCTGAAGGACCTCGAGCGACACGTCTCCAATATCCTGTCGGGGCTCTACTCCCTCGGCGGCACCCCTGACGTGGCCATGGTCGAAGCCCTGATCAACTTCGATGAACACCTCTCCGAGTACACCTACGAGGGGGTTCCGGATATACGCGTCATCATCTTTCGCGGCTACCCGGTGATGGCCATGATGCGCCTCTCCACCGCCGCTTCCGACGGCAAGGCCAACCTCCACCAGGGGGCCGTGGGTGTGGGACTCGATATCGACTCGGGTACCGCCGTGCGTGGGGTTCAGTTCGACCGTCCGCGCCTGGCGCACCCCGATACCGGCCACGAACTGGCCAGCCTGCTCATACCCGACTGGCGCAACCTCCTGGAGCTGGCTGCCGGCTGCTTCGAGATGACCGGGCTCGGTTACCTCGGCACCGACATGGTGATCGATCGCAACCTTGGCCCCATGCTGCTGGAGCTCAATGCCCGCCCCGGCCTCGCCATCCAGATGGCAAACGGGGAAGGCCTGCGTTCACGCCTGGATCTGGTCGAAAAGCAACCTGCCGGCCTCGGCGTGGCAGAGCGCGTTGCCTTTGCCCAAACACACTTCGCCCGCAGTGGAGAGCTCAAGAGCGTCTCTCCTCCACCGCAGCCGCTGGCCGCTCCCCTGCCCAGCGCGTAGAATGGAGCCATTCTCCTCAGCATCGGGTCACCCATGACCGATTCAAAAAGCCTGTTGCAGCAGGCGGAAAGACAGTGTCAACGCCACGGGGTACGCTTCACCCCGATTCGGCGGCGCGTCCTGGAAATGATCGCCGGGGCCAGCGGTGGCCTCAAGGCCTACGACCTCCTCGACCGCCTGGCCGTCGAGCATGCCGCCGCCCGCCCGCCGACTATCTATCGCGCCCTCGATTTCCTGATCGAGCAGGGCCTGGTCCACCGCATCGAGTCACTGAACGCCTACGTGGCCTGCCCCTGCCCCGAGCATGCACACGGCTTTCAGTTGCTGATCTGTCGCCATTGCGGGCGGGTCGAGGAACTGCACCTGGACGAGGTCAACGATCAGCTCAATACCCAGGCACGCCAGCTCGGCTTTCGCGTCGAACGCCAGACCATCGAGCTGCTGGGCAGCTGCGATCTCTGTCTTGATGCTGCCGCTAACGCCTGACCCCAATACTGTCCTGTGGAAACGTTATGGTGGATACCTTCAAGGAACTCGAACGGGCCGAACTCGGCGCACGTCGGCCTTTGGCTCGATTCTTGCTGCCGCTCGCTTCAACGCCGACGGCCTGATCCCTGCCATCGCCCAGCAGCATGACAGCGGCGAGGTTCTGATGATGGCGTGGATGAACCGGGAAGCGCTGGAGGAGACGCTGGCCACTGGTCGGGTCTGCTACTGGTCGCGCTCGCGGCAGAAACTGTGGCGCAAGGGAGAGTCATCCGGCCAGCAGCAGCATCTGCGCGAGGCCCGGCTCGACTGTGACGGCGACACCCTGCTGCTGCAGGTGGAGCAAACCGGGCCCGCCTGTCATACCGGGCGGCGCAGCTGCTTCTACGTGGCCCTGGAGGACGACTCGGCGCGGATCGCAAGCGAGCCACTGATCGATCCCGACACGCTCTACCAGAAGCCTTCGGGGGGCGCTGGCCGATGAATTGCCTGGCGGCCTGGCTCCATCGTCTGGGGCGCCTGCTGGCCCGCGGGCTCGGCCTGCTCATGCTCGGCCTGGTCAAGCTCTACCAGGTCACCTTGAGCCCCCTGCTGGGCCCCCGCTGTCGCTTCTGGCCCAGCTGCTCCCACTACACGACGGAAGCGATAAAGGTCCACGGGCCACTCAAGGGCGGCTGGCTGGCCGCTCGCCGGATCGTGCGCTGCCACCCCGGCAGCAAGG
>NZ_AZQX01000180.1:0-5229 GCF_000568385.1 Halomonas sp. BC04 | reverse complement strand
GACGACATGCTCATAGGCCAAGGGCCCTGCGGGGCCAGTGCACGATGAGGGCCTCATGCGTATCTGTCTGATCAGCGAAACCTGGTTTCCCGAGATCAATGGCGTTGCCCATACCCTGCTACAGCTGAGCCGGGAACTGACGGTTCGCGAGATTGAGCAGCAGCTCGTTCGTCCCGCGCCGATCACTTCCAGCAGGCGAAGCAGCAACGCCACTCTGCCAGCAGCCGGCCCGCTATGCGCGACTCGGCCGGGCTGCACGCCTGCGCGCCCTGGGCTGCCGCTGGCCGGTCATCGCAGACATCTTTCTATCAGTCCTCGAACAGGCCCGGGAGACACCCTATGCGCCCACGCACCCCTGCCGTATTTGACCGCCTCGACCTGCTGGAGTGGCAGCTCTGCCAGCGCTTTGCGCGTCTCAGCATCCACCGCCCCTGGCTGACCACGCTGCGGATTGCCAGCAAGATCGGCGACTGGCCCGTCTGGGTCGCCCTGGTCGCCGCCCAGCCGCTTTTGGATGAAAGCCTGGGCAACCGGCGCCTGCTCCAGTACAGCGTTACTGCCCTCGTTGCCCTTGTCGTCTACCGACTGATCAAGACCCGCTTGTGCCGCGAGCGGCCCTTCATCACCTTCGTCAATGTCATTCAATGCGGCGAGCCGGCACGCGACCGTTACAGCTTCCCCAGTGGCCACACCATGCACGCGGTCATGTTCTGCGTCCTGGCCGCCGCACATACCCCCTGGCTACTGCCAATCCTGGTGCCGCTGTCGCTGCTGATCGCCCTGTCGCGGGTAGGGCTCGGGCTGCATTACATCAGTGACGTCGTCGCCGGGGCGGCCATCGGATGGGCATTCGCATTGGCGAGTCTTCACCTGGCCGGTTAAACGGCTAAACGGTAAAAAGAAGCGTCACCTCATCTTCATCCCCTCGACACATCACTGACCCGCCATCGTCACAAGCGGTCGCCAAGATGACGCCTGTCATTCATTTCTGTTCAGCAGGTGAGACCGATGCGACTTCAGACGACTGCACGCAAGAACCGACCCCTGGCCACCCTTCCCCGTACCATGATGGGTACCGCACTTGCCGGCGCCCTGGCCCTGACCGCCTTCCACGCCAGCGCCGACCTCTCCTCGCGCTTCGTTGATAATGATGGCGACATGGTCGCCGACACCCCCGCCGACGAGTCCCAGTGGGTCGATCCCGACACCCTGGTCTTCGCCTATACACCGGTGGAAGACCCGGCGGTCTACGCCGAAGTGTGGGCCGGCTTCCTCGACCACCTGAGCGAGACAACCGGCAAGCGGGTGCAGTTCTTCCCGGTGCAGTCCAACTCTGCCCAGCTCGAAGCCATGCGCGCCGGGCGCCTGCATGTTGCCGGCTTCAATACCGGCGGCGTGCCGGTCGCGGTCAACTGCTCCGGCTTCGTTCCCTTCACCATGATGGCCGCCGAGGATGGTTCCTTCGGCTACGAGATGGAGATCATCACCTACCCAGACAGCGGCATCGAGACTGTCGAGGACCTGACCGGGCGCAGCCTGGCGTTCACCTCGGAGACCTCGAACTCGGGATATCGCGCCCCTTCGGCGCTGCTGCGCTCCGAATACGGCCTTGAGGCCGGCGAGCACTTCGAGGCCGCCTTCTCCGGCAGCCACGACAACTCGGTCCTCGGTGTGGTCAACAAGGATTACGATGCCGCCGCCATCGCCAACTCGGTCGCCCGTCGCATGATCTCCCGCGGCGTGGTCAACGAGGGTGACTACGAGATCATCTACACCTCCGATACCTTCCCCACCACGGCCTACGGCACCGTCTACAACCTCCATCCGGAGCTGGCCGAGAAGGTGCAGGACGCCTTCTTCAGCTACGACTGGGAAGGCAGTGCGCTTGAGGCCGAGTTCGCCAACTCCGGCGAGGCACAGTTCATCCCCATCACCTACCGGGAGAACTGGGAAGTCATCCGCACCATCGCCGAGGCGAACGGGGTCACCTACGACTGCGATTGAGCCAGGTACGCATGATTTGCACCGGCCGGGAAGCGTCTTCCCGGCCTTCGTTCACCGATGACGGAGAATGCTCATGCTGACTCTATCCGGCGTCTACAAGCGCTACCCCACCGGGGACCGAGCCCTGGTCGATATCGACCTGACCTTGCCCCGCGGCCAGGTGATGGCTCTGATCGGCCCCTCCGGGGCCGGCAAGAGCACCCTGATCCGCTGCGTCAATCGCTTGGTGGAACCCAGCGAGGGCAGTATCCGCCTGGGCGATACCGAGTTGACCCGGCTATCCGGGCAGCAATTGCGCAGGGCCCGTCGCGCCATGGCGATGATCTTCCAGGAGTACGCCTTGGTGGACCGCCTGACAGTCATGGAAAATGTGCTCTCCGGGCGGCTCGGCTACGTGGGCTTCTGGCGTAGCTTCCTGCGTCGTTATCCGCAGGAGATCGTGGCCGAGGCGTTCCGCCTGCTGGAACGGGTCGGGTTGGCCCATGCGCTGGACAAGCGTGCCGATGCCCTCTCCGGCGGCCAGCGACAGCGGGTCGGCATCGCCCGTGCCTGCTGCAGAGCCCCCAACTGCTGCTGGTCGACGAGCCCACCGCGAGCCTCGACCCCAAGACCTCGCGCCAGATCATGCGCTTGATCCGTGAGCTATGCGCCGAGCGCGAACTGGCCGCTATCATCAACATCCACGATGTGGCACTGGCCCGCCAATTCGCCGACCGTATCGTCGGCCTGCGAGCGGGTGAAATCGTCTTCGATGGCGCACCCGGCGAACTGACTGCCGAGATCCTCACGACCATCTACGGCGAGGAGGACTGGGACACCCAGGCCGCCGAGGAGGAGTCCCCTGCCGCTATCCCTTCCCGGTCTTCGGCGGAGGAGACCCCGCTGACCCCGTGTCTGGCTCCTGACCTGGCCACGGGAGGCGCCCGATGAGTCGCCAAGCGCTCGCCAGCCAGGGCCAGTGGCGGCGCCTCCCCTTCATCGCTGACCCGAAGCTGCGCTGGGGGCTCGCCATCGGCACGGTCGTCTATCTGGTACTGGCGCTCTCCACCGTGGACGTCAATTGGGCGCGGGTCGCGGAGGGCGCCAGCCGCGCGCTCAACTTCCTCTCCGCCTTCGCTCAGCCGGATTTCGTCAACCGACGTACCGATATCGTGAATGGCCTGCTGGAAAGCCTGACCATGACGCTGACCTCCACGGTGATCGGGGTGGCACTGGCCATTCCCGTGGGGCTGGGCGCGGCTCGCAACATTGCTCCCTGGCCCGTCTACCTGCTGTGCCGAGGCATCATCACCGTGTCGCGCACCTTCCAGGAAGTGATCATCGCCATCCTCTTCGTGGTGATGTTCGGCTTTGGTCCCCTTGCCGGCATGATCACCCTGGCCTTCGCCACCATCGGCTTCATGGCCAAGCTGCTGGCCGAGGACATCGAGGATCTGGACTGGCGCCAGGTGGAAGCCGTCCGCGCCACCGGGGCGAGCTGGTGGCAGACCATGAACCACGCCGTGCAGCCCCAGGTCATGCCGCGCCTGATCGGCCTCTCCATGTATCGCCTGGACATCAATTTCCGCGAGTCGGCGGTGATCGGCATCGTCGGTGCCGGTGGCATCGGTGCCACGCTCAACACCTCGATGAGCCGCTACGAGTACGACACCTCGGCGGCCATCCTGCTGATCATCATCGCCATCGTACTGCTCTGCGAATACACCTCCAGTCACGTGCGGCGCTGGACCCAGTAGTGCAATGACTACGCGCACCAATAGCGGCGTTGCTCGAATGCTCATTGCATTGGATTATATAGAGGAATGAATCATGCCTGTCTCGACCACGCCCCAGGGCACGCCCATCTGGCGCCTGCGCACCACCCGCGCCAGTGGCTGGGCTACCTGACCTGGCTGGCCGGCATCTCGCTGTTCCTGCTGTGCTGGAAGATGATCTCCGACAACACCATGTGGGTGTTCGTCGAGGATGCCGGCCGCCAGGGCAGCGACCTGCTCAGCCGCATGCTGCCACCACAGTGGAGCTATGCCCACCGGCTCTGGAAGCCGATGTGGGATACGATCAACATCGCCACCCTGGGTACCCTGCTGGGTATCGTCATGGCCTTTCCGGTCGCCTTCCTGGCGGCACGCAATACCTCCCCGCATCCACTGGTGCGCAGCGTTGCCCTGGTGGTCATCGTCTCGTCGCGCTCGATCAACTCCTTGATCTGGGCCATGCTGCTGGTGACCATCCTCGGCCCAGGCGTATTGGCCGGCATCATCGCCATCGCACTGCGCTCGATCGGCTTCATCGGCAAGCTGCTCTATGAAGCCATCGAGGAGATCCACCCCACCCCTGTCGAGGCGATCAGCGCCACGGGGGCCGGACGTATGCAGGTCATGAGCTATGGTGTGCTGCCACAGGTGATGCCCGCCTTCGCCGGCATCAGCGTCTACCGCTGGGACATCAATATTCGCGAGTCGACGGTGCTCGGCCTGGTGGGTGCCGGCGGTATCGGCCTGCAGCTCAATTCGGCGATCAACAGCCTGGCCTGGAATCAGGTGAGCGTGATCTTCCTGATGATCTTCGTCACCGTGCTGGCCTCGGAGTGGGTCTCCGCCCGGGTACGTCACGCCATTATCTGAGGAGTGGCGCCGCTGACCACCAGGGGCTCGAGCGCCTTGCCCCTCACTCAGCCGGGAAGAAAGCGTGCCGCGAGATGACTAGGCAAGATCAGGCCCCGTGATAGCCGTCCTCTTCGGGATCCTCATGGGCACCCCTGGGCAGTTCGCCGGCCCAGGCCATGGCAGCGGTGCGTTCGCGGCGAGAGAAAGTGCGGATCTCCACCGCCTTGAACAGCCGATCCTCCAGGTGGACGATATGCTCGATCCACGCCTGGTCGGTGACCACGGCGGCCCGGTGGTAGTGATCGAGATCACCGAGCTGAGTCAGGCCATAACCGATGTCCTTGAGCAGGGCAGTCGGCGTCATCAGCCGCAGGTTGTCGACCTCGATCACCAGGCTGATAACAGGATGATCCCGCTTGGCGGCCTCGATGGCATCAATGGCGTGCTGCAGCTCACTGCCCGTCACGATACCCCCTGCCTTCATCGCCACGACATGGTCTGCCGGGTGGGGAATCAGATCCAACATGGGCATTCTCCTTGAGGTCTGGCGCAATACAACGTGTCTCGGCCACTTTCAGCATAGCGCGCCAGGGCGGCCAGGCGGAAAGCATGACGTGCG
>NZ_AZQX01000179.1:0-5048 GCF_000568385.1 Halomonas sp. BC04 | reverse complement strand
GGGTGTTGTCGAGCTTTGAGTAGAGCGCGTCGAAGCGGCCCTTCAGCTCGTCGTGTGCTGCCTGCAATTCGCTGAAGGCGGCAGCGGTGGGGCGGCCGGCGAGATCGTCGGCTAGCGCACTGTGCCGCTGTACGAACAGGCCCAGGGTCTGCTCGAGGTCGGTGCGGAAGGCGGCGAAATGCTTGTCGCTCTTGGCATCGTGTTTCTTGAACAGCGCCGCGACGCGCTCCATCAGGCTGGGCCCATCGTCGGCGGGCGGTTCCTCGCTGAAATCGAGCTCGGTTTCCACGGCAGCGGTGAAGACGTTGTGCGCCGACTGCTTGCGCCGGGCCA
This sequence comes from Halomonas sp. BC04, assembly GCF_000568385.1. NCBI lineage: Bacteria > Pseudomonadati > Pseudomonadota > Gammaproteobacteria > Oceanospirillales > Halomonadaceae > Halomonas > Halomonas sp. BC04. The sequence continues at coordinate 4,715 of NZ_AZQX01000179.1, read as the reverse complement.
GAGGGGATGCCTCGCCCTGCTGCGCGCTGAACTTGAGCATTTCGGTGCCCAGGCTCGCGGGGCTGTCGGTGACGGCCAGGCCGACCAGGTAGGCTTCACCGGTGTCGGCGAATTCGGGATCCACCTCGATGGAGGTGTAGATCTTCTGGCGTTGCCCGTTGATCTCCTTGAGCTTGTCGGTGGGGTTGATATCGGCGAACAAGGCCAGCTTGCCGTCCACCTCCTCGGCTTTCAGGGCGGTCACGTCGCCCAGGGCAGGGAAGGCGCCGTCGGCAAACATGCTGCGCATGTGCTCCATCCAGACGCGGGCGCCGTAGAGCTTCGGGTCGAAATTCTTGGCCATCTGCTCGATCCACTTGCGCGAGATCGTGCGGCCGTCGGTAGTGGCGCCTTCGGTGGCGACTTTGAACCAGGGCATGGGGCGGTCCTCGGACTATGCGGGCGTCGATGCTGTCGTGCCGTCAGGTTCCGCGTGCGCTGCGCCGGGCTCAATTCATCCGGCGTGTACGGCTTCCCCGGTACATGACCTGTGCCGATAAGCCACGCGGGCGCGCGGGTAGGCTGGCCGCATGACGACCATGCCCCCCGACACCCTGGATTCGCCGCGCATCACTGCCCGACACCTGTACTGGCAGGGATGGCGCATCGCGCGTATCAGCGAGTTCATCGGCGAGAAGCCGGCGACGGTGCACAGCTGGAAGCGTCGCGACGCCTGGGAAGAGGCCACGCCGACCGAACGGGTGGAGGGTGCGCTGGAGGCGCGGCTGGTCCAGCTGATCGCCAAGCCGGAAAAGGAGGGGCGGGACTTCAAGGAGATCGACCTGCTGGGCAGGCAGATCGAGCGGCTGGCCCGGGTGCACCGGTACCAGGAGACGGGGCGCGAGTCGGACCTGAACCCCAATATCAATGCCCGCAACGAGGCGCCGCGCCCCCGGAAGCAGAAGCGCAACTTCCTCGACGAAGCGCAGATCGAGCAGCTGAAGGCGGCGTTTCTGGAGGGGGCTTTCGCCTATCAGCAGCACTGGTATGAGGCTGGGCAGAAGCACCGCATCCGCAACATCCTCAAGAGCCGGCAGATCGGCGCCACCTTCTTCTTCGCCCGCGAGGCGATCGTCGATGCGCTCGAGCACGGCCGCAACAAGATATTCCTCAGTGCCTCGAAGGCCCAGGCCCACATCTTCCGCAGCTATATCGTCCAGTTCGTCAAAGAGGTCTGCGACGTCGACCTCAAGGGCGATCCGATCATTCTCGACAACGGTGCCGAGCTGCACTTCCTGGGCACCAACTCGAAGACGGCGCAGGGCTACCACGGCGACGTGTACCTGGATGAGTACTTCTGGATTCATCGCTTCCAGGAGTTCCGGAAGGTCACCTCCGGCATGGCCATGCACAAGAAGTGGCGGCAGACCTACTTCTCCACGCCCTCGAGCCTGGGCCATGAGGCTACCCGTTCTGGAGCGGTGAGCTGTTCAATGCGCGGCGCCCCAAGGCCGAGCGCCAGGAGTTCGACGTCAGCCATGCCGCGCTATCGGCCGGTGCACTTTGCCCGGACGGCCAGTGGCGGCAGATCGTCACCGTAGAGGACGCCATTGCCGGCGGCTGCGATCTGTTCGACCTGGACCAGCTGCGTCTCGAGTACAGCGTCGACGAGTTCAACAACCTGCTGATGTGCCAGTTCGTCGACGACAGCCAGAGCGCCTTTCCGCTCGCGCTCGTTCACCCCTGCATGGTCGACAGCTGGGAGGAGTGGGACGACTACCGGCCGTTCGCCCCGCGTCCAGTGGGCGACCGCGGGGTGTGGATCGGCTACGACCCCACCGGGACCGGCGAGGACGGCGACGGCGCCGGCCTGGTGGTGGTACTGCCGGCCCGCACTCGGGATGAGAAGCACCGGGTGCTCGAGCGGCACCGGCTCAAAGGCGAGGACTACGAGGCCCAGGCGGCATTCATCAAATCGTTTCGCGAGCGGTACCGCATCGAGCATATCGGCATCGATGTCAGCGGGCTGGGCGAGGCGGTGGCCGAGCACGTCGAGAAGTGGTTCCCCACCCTGGTGCGCTACCGCTACGACGTCACCCTCAAGTCCACCATGGTCATGCAGGCCCAGCAGATCATGCGCAAGCATCGGCTCGAGTTCGACGCCGGCTGGGCCGACATGGCGCAGTCGTTCATGGCGATCAAGCGCGAGCTGACACCCAGCGGCAGGCAGTTCACCTACACCAGCGGGCGCAGCCGCGCCACCGGCCACGCCGACCTGGCCTGGGCAACCATGCACGCCCTGCACAACGAACCGATCGACGGCCCGGCCGAGGAAGGCATGGGCTCCATGATGGAGATCTACGAATGAGCGAGACCACCGCAAGCAAGCCACGCATTCGCGTGCCGGCGTATACCCCAGAGGGCGGCGCGGGTCGGATGGAGGCCTTCAGCTTCGGGGATCCCGAGCCGGTCACCAGCCTGCGCGATATCTGGTACGAAGGGGTCTGGCTCTCGCCCGACGAGTGGTATGAGCCGCCCATTCCGCTATCGATCCTGGCCAAGAGCTACCGTGCCACCGCCCACCACGGCTCGGCGATGCAGGTGAAGCGCAACATCCTGCTCAGAACCTTCGAACCCCACCCGCTTTTGAGCAGGCAAGTGCTCAGCGGCCTGGCGCTGGACTATTTGGTATTCGGCAACGGTTACCTCGAGGATGTGAGAGGGCGCCTGGGCCGCCGGTTGCCGTTCCGGCACTTGCGGGCCAAATACATGCGGCGAGGAGGGCTGCAGGGCGAGCGCTACTGGTGGGTGCCCAACTACATGGACCGTGAAGAACTCCCCCGGGGGCGGGTGATCCATCTGCTCGAGCCGGATATCGATCAGTCGATCTACGGCGTACCCGACTATATCGGCAGTTTGCAGTCGGCTTGGCTCAACGAATCGGCGACCTTGTTCCGACGCCGCTACTACCTCAACGGCAGCCACGCCGGCTTCATCCTCTATGTGAACGACCCCGCCCAGGACCAGAAGGACATCGATGCCGTGCGCCAGGCCCTCAAGGACAGCAAGGGCCCGGGCAACTTCCGAAACCTGTTCCTCTACTCGCCGAAGGGCAAGAAGGACGGCGTGCAGGTGATCCCCGTCAGTGAGGTGGCCGCCAAGGATGATTTCTGGAACATCAAGAACCTCACCCGCGACGACCAGCTCGCCGGCCACCGGATCCCCCCGCAGCTGATGGGCATCGTGCCGACCAATACAGCTGGCTTCGGTGACGTCGAGAAGGCGGCCAGGGTCTTCGTTGCCAACGAGCTCGAACCTCTCCAGGAGAGCCTGAAGGAGATCAACGAGATCACCGGCGAAGAGATCGTCAGGTTTCGGCCGTACACATTGGATGCTGAGCCGAACGACACAGCCGCATAGAAATCGCCCGGGCATGGCCCGGGCGAGTGTCACTCGTATCGTCCTTGATATCAGGGAGCGTCCCGGCCCCCAAGCGACAGGAGCATAGTAACCAAAAGCTGTATAAATGAACAGGTATCAAGGATGACGAACAAGCCGATACTCCCATGGATGGGAGGCAAGCGACGCCTGGCCAAACAGATTATTCCGCTGTTCCAGGAGCATACCGCCTACGTGGAGCCGTTCTGCGGTGGCGCCGCGGTTTTCTTCATGAAAGCGCCCAGCCAGTGGAGGTGATCAACGATGTCCACGGCGAGCTGGTCAATCTGTATAGGGTGGTCAAGCATCACCCCGACGAGCTGGTGCGCCAGTTCCGTTGGGGGTTGGTGAGCCGCGAGGAGTACCTGACCCAGCGCGATGTAGACCCCCGCCACCTGACCGATATCCATCGAGCTGCCCGGTTCTTCTACCTGCAGAAGCTGGCCTTTGGCGGCAAGGTATCGGGACAGTCCTTCGGTACCTCTGCCACCTCCGCCCCCAGGCTTAACCTACTGCGAATCGAGGAGGACCTCAGTGCCGCCCACCTGCGCCTGGCACGCACGGTAGTGGAGCACCTGGACTGGGCCGAGTGCGTCAGGCGTTACGATCGCCCGGGCACGCTCTTCTATCTGGATCCGCCTTACTGGGGGACAACTGGCTACGGGGCCGACTTCGGCCTCGAGCAGTATCACGAGATGGCCGACCTGGCTCGCCAGGCCGAGGGGCAGGTCGTCATCAGCGTGAACGACATTCCAGAGATGCGTGAGGCCTTCGAAGGGCTGACGATCCACTCCACCAGCATCCGTTACACCGTCGGCCGGGAGTCGACCGGTCACCGAGGTGAGCTGATCATCACCAACCGCTAACCCGACAGAGCTAACGCCATCACAGCCGCCCCATGCTGGGCGGCTTTTGGGTTAGGTATAACCCAATCATGCAAATCCCCAACCCAGCATTGATTGCAAATAAGATATTACCCCATGAGCTGGCTGATTGGGTGAGGGTTCTGAAGCCATGTGGGTCCAATTTGCCTGCATCGAGTAATGCTGCGTAGTAGTGCTCAAAACCCAAGAATAATCGCTGGTTCATAAATGCTAACCCCAAAGAAATAAAACCAATCAGCAGGTTGCTGAATCTCCACGGCTCTCCCCGTGAAGTGATAGCCATCAACAGAAAGGTAACAGCGGGATAGATTCCAAACGCTATAGCAGTTTTGTCTAAAAATGCCGTTTCTAACATGGCGATTCTCCGAAGGGGGCGCTCTGTATATTTTACTAAATTTGTAATGCTAAATGTTG
>NZ_AZQX01000178.1:0-7365 GCF_000568385.1 Halomonas sp. BC04 | reverse complement strand
GAAAAGCGTGGCCTGACCTTCGGCATGGCCATGACCGAGAAGCAGGGCGGCAGCGATGTGCGCAGCAACTCCACCCGCGCCGAACCCGACGGCGAGGGCTGGCGCCTTACCGGCCACAAGTGTTCTGCAGCGCCCCCATGTCCGACGCTTCCTCACCCTGGCCCAGACCGACGACGGCCTCTCCTGCTTCCTGGTGCCGCGTTTCACGCCAGGCGGCGAACGCAATGCCATCGAGCTGCAGCGGCTCAAGGAGAAGTGCGGGAATCGCGCCAATGCCTCCGCCGAGATCGAGTATCGAGCGCCTGGGCCGTGCCGGTGGGGGAACCAGGACGCGGCGTGGCCACCATCATTGGCATGGTGCAGCAGACCCGACTGGATGCCGCCACTGCGCCGGTGGGCATGATGCGCCAGGCCCTGGCGGAAGCCTGGCATCATACGCGCCAGCGACACGCCTTCGGCAAGGCGCTGGCCGAGCAGCCGCTGATGCGCAGCGTCCTCGCCGACCTGGCGCTGGAGGTGGAAGCCGGCATCGCATTCGCCATGCGCGCCGCTCGTGCCTTCGACGGGGCCGCCCAGGGTGACGAGCATGAAACCGCCCTGTCCCGGGTGCTGCCGTCGCTGGCGAAATACTGGCACAACAAGCGCGGCCCCGGGTTCATGGCCGAAGCCATGGAGTGCCTGGGGGGCATCGGTTACGTGGAAGAGACACCGCTGGCGCGACTCTACCGGGAGGCGCCGGTGAACTCGATCTGGGAGGGGTCTGGCAACGTCATGTGCCTGGACCTGCTGCGGGTTCTGGCCCGGCATCCCGAGTCGATCGCCGCCTGCGGGACGAGCTGGCCGCGGCACGGGGGCAGCAGCCGGACTTCGACCTGGCATTGGCCGGCCTGGAGCGCGACCTGKCGAGGCCCGGCCGACGGCTGGAGGCCAGGGCACGCTGGCTGTCCCAGCGCCTGGCACAGTGCCTGCAGGCATCCCTTCTACTGCTCCACGCCCCCCCACGAGGTGGCCGACACCTTCTGTCGCTCACGGCTCGGCGTGGAAGCCAGCCCGGCCTACGGCGTGTTGCCGGCCGACGCCCCGCTGGCAGCGATCCTGGCCCGGATCGGCGACTGATCCGAGGCCAGCGCGGGGATCATCTCCGCCGGCACCGGCCGCGACAGGCCAAAACCCTGGACGTGGGTGCAGCCGAAGCGGGCCAGGGTCGGCAGGCAGTCGAGCTCCTCGACCCCTTCGGCCACCACGCGAATACCCAGGCGACGCCCCAGCAGGGCAACCGCCTCGACGATGGCCGCATCCTGGGTGTCCTGCTGCAGGTGACGCACGAAGCTGCGGTCGATCTTGAGCTCGCTGATCGGCAGCATCTGCAGCCGCGACAGCGACGAGAAGCCCACACCGAAGTCATCCACCGAGACCTCCATCCCGTTGAGATGCAGCCGGGCGGCGATTTCCGAGCCCAGCAGCTCGTCATCCATGGCCGCCGTCTCGGTGATCTCGAGTACCACGAGGGGCGGCTCGCCCGGCTGGCGGTGGCGCGTCAGCGAGAGCAGCTGGGACTCCATCAGGTCATCGGCGGTGACGTTGACCGACAGCGACAGCACCACGCCCATGCTTGCCCACTGCTCGGCATCGGAGAGCGCCTGCTCGAGCACGTGGCAAGTCAACCGACGGCTCTGGCCGGCGGTCAGCATGGGCAGGAAGCTGGCCGGCCCGATCAGGCCGATTTCCGGATGCATCCAGCGCACCAGCGCCTCGACGCCGCTCAGCCGACCCGTGGCAAGCTCGAACTGTGCTGGTAGTGAAGGGTCAGTTCGTGCCGCTCCAGGGCCCGATCGAGCTCGGCGGCGGAAAAGAAGGGGTCGTCCTCGGGGGCGATGGTCGGCTTGCGTCCCAGATGCAGCCGGTCCAGCCGCTGACGCAGCTCGGCCATCCGCATCGGCTTGTCCAGCGAGCCGAGCATCTGCAGGCCCAGGATATGCCCCACCCGCTCGGCGATGCGCGAGATCTTGCGCTCGACGCCGCCCAGCAGCAGCACCCAGCCGCCGAAGCGCCGTTCGGCTAGCAGACGCAGCAGGGCTATGCCGTCCGGGTCGCCGAACTCCAGCCCCATGATGACCAGTTGAGGATCACATTCGTCGATCTCTTCCAATAGCAGATCGACCCGACGGTAGCAGCGGCTCTCCATGCCCAGCACATGCAGCTGGAGCGACAGGACTGCCACCACATCGGGATCCTCGTCCAGGACCACGGCCAGGGCGCGGTCATCCTCTTCTATCGACAAAACGTCCATGGGGGCTTCCGCTTTCGAATAGCCTTGAGGCTATCATTATCCCCGAGGCGAGGCCGTGCCGGCTGTCAACGCTGTCAGCCGAGAGGGCCAACCACCACCCTCAGGCAAGGGCCAGCAACATGACACCGGTGATGCGATGAATCCAGTGGGCGCGGCTCTGGAGCCAGGGAAGCACCCGGGAGTGCGACAGCGACACCGCCACCAGCACATACCAGCCACCGTCGATGAGCATGGCAGTGAGCACGATGATTGCCTTGGCCGCCAGGCTCATGTCCGGGGTGACGAACTGGCTGAGCAGGGCAATGAAGAACAGGATCAACTTGGGGTTGCCCAGCGCCACCAGCATGCCTTCCCGCGCCGCCTGGCTGCGGGTCGTGGCCATGCCTGTCGCCTCCAGGGCGCCGGCCCTGCCGGCACGCAGTGCCTTGATGCCGAGCCAGGCCAGGTAGGCCGCCCCCGCCCAGGTGATGGCCTGGAACAGTGCCGGGAAACGCACGATCAACGCCCCCAGGCCCCAGACGGTCAGCAGGGCATAGAAGCCCACCCCCAGGGCATGAAAAAGCGCTGCCACCACCCCGGGGGCGCGACCTCCACCCAGGGTGTGGCGCAGCACCAGCGCCAGGCTGGGCCCAGGCGACATGGCCCCCATGGCGCAGACCGCCACCAGCGACATCCATAGCGAAAACGGCATCCTGATCCTCTCTTCGATACGCCCGGCGCCGTCTTGGCAGCGCCGTCCATCCACTCAGCGGTGGAACTGCCCTTCCCGCTCAGGCTGCCACAGGATGGCATCGATGCGCAGCTTGGTCTCGCCGCCGCCGGGCAACGGCCAGTCGATGACGTCGCCGATACGCAGACCGATCAACCCTGCGCCGATGGGCGCCATGACCGAAATGCCGTCCTCGGTCTGGGCCAGGGCATGGGGGTAGACCAGGGTACGGATGATCTGCCGGTCACGGTTAAGGTCGGTGAACTGCACCTGGCTGTTCATGCTGACCACATCCTCTGGGATCTCTTCCGGGTCGACAACCTGGCCCCGCTCGAGCTCCTCCTCAAGGCAGTCGGCAACGAAACGGTCCTTGTCGTCCGCCTGGTCGATCAGGCGCTGCAGGCGGTCGGCATCCAGGCGGTTGATGAGAATGGGGGGGCGGGGGGACATGACGACCTCCTTGGGGCCGGCCAACGATAGATGAACGTGCGGCCGGCCTTACAACAAAAACAGCCCTTCGCCCGTGATCGGGAGAAGGACTGTGACGATGGCAACATGATAAGCCCGATGGCGGGCGTTGTCAGGCCCTTACTGCCGACTGCGGCGACTTGTCAGAATCACCACGACACCCAGCACGGCCAGCGTCAGTCCGACGAACAGCGCCGGGTTCTGGGTTTGAAAGCCGAACAGGGTCAAACCCACCCCCAGCACGATCAATGCCGCGGCGAACCACTTCACACCCATGACGCACTCCTTACCGTTCAGTATAGTCGCCAGCATGACGTCGATACTGAGGCACATCAAGGAAATAGCGGAAGGTCACATCACGCCGAGGACCTCCAGCGCCCTGCGGGTCACCTCGAAGGGGACGTAGAGCGCTTCCGGGCTGAGGTTGAGCACTACCATCAACAGGGCGAATGTCACCGCGCTGCCGATGAGGAAACTGACCACGTGGAAGCCGCGCCTCCCGGGCTTCTCAATCGTGCGACGGCCACCCCGATGCGGCCTGGGTGGAAAGCCCGCCTCATCGGCGAACTCATCGCCCGCGCTTTCGCGACCCCGCCGCAACCACCCCGGCGGCGGCCGCCCTCACGCCGGTCCCCCTCCTTCCAGCTCTCCTCCCGGTCCTCCATCCCCATGTGCGTCCCCTCGCCGGTATCGCTATAGCCCTACATTATCATAGCGGTGGATATGGCTCGGGGTGATGGCGAATACTTGTTGCGTCTTCACGATGCGGACGCTTGTCCCCATACCCATGCCCATATGGATATAAACTGCCGGCATGGATTCGAACGCCCTCAAGCCGCGACCGACTCAAGCTCGCCGAGCAACACGCCAAGGGGGAAACGCCATGACCATCGAAACCGGCTCCACCAATGTCTATGCCCACCTGGGCATGCCCGATGCCGAGGAAATGCTCATCAAGGCCCAACTCGCCGCCAAGATCGGCGAGATCATCAAGCACCGCCGCCTGACACAGTCCAAGGCCGCTGAGATCATGGGCATCCCCCAGCCCAAGGTATCCGCCATGCTCCGTGGCCAGTTCCGTGGCATCAGCGAAGCCAAGATGCTCGAAGCCATCGCTCGCCTCGGCCTTGAAGTGAAAATTGTGATCGGCCCATCACGCCGCCGCTCATCCCCCGGCCATGTTGAACTCGAGATGGTTTGAGCACATAATCGAAACCAAGATGTAACAAAGTGTATAATATATTAACTGAGGCTTTCGCAATGCATAGGCAGCAAGGACGATGAAAACGCTTCTCCTGGCAGCAATTCTCCTGCTCTTGCCATTTACGCTAATACCCAGTTGAACAGGTATACCAATGTGATGCGGCCACCAGGAGGGTGGCATTACAATTAGTGCGACGACTTCCCGCCTATCCCATCTACTGCGAACCAAAAAATGTCCTGGCGAGTAGCCCGCCGGGGCGCAGAACTCAACAGAAATCAGATGATAGCAAGGTTTCGACATATAGCACTAGATGTGGCACCTTTCTCCCACGTCCAGTCTTGTGCTGAACCAGTGCCTGGCTAATATTAACACCTGCTGAATAGCAGTTAATAATATGACTATATACTTTCTGCCAGCACAAGAGCCACGCAGCTCTCCAATCACACCCTGCACCAGCAGCATGACATGTGCACCTATATGGCACCATTACACTAAGGAATCAGTAGTTTACAAATTTCAACGACTGGTTGACGAAGATGACTCTCGCTTGCGAAAAGCCCCCTCTTACGCAAGGTCAGCACCATGCTGACCTCGTTTCAGGAGAGGACATCTACCCGAAACCGAAGGAACACAGCTACAGCTGACCTTACCTCACATTATTTATATATCTCTAAGAGCTGCCTTCAGAGCTTGGCTATACCGCTTGGCTTTGTAGTAACCACTAAACTTTACGCCATCCTCCCTTGCTCTTCTTAGTTTCCACCTTAGCGCCAGAGAAGAAAGATTTAGCAATATCCTATTATTCAACCTCTGCCTTTCTTCAATGTACGGGAGGCATACTTCATAAAGTCTTATCACATTCCCTGCGTGACTTTTATAAATTAGATTTTCGTCGTAAATATCATGATTCATAGCATTTGATGCTCGTTCCCACTCATTAAGAACCACTCTTATAGCATCAACTATGCTTTTTTCTTCCACACACATTTCGCTTTCTTTTTTGTTGGCAATTTCTCTTAAATCACCTTCCCGCATAACTCTTACTTTCGTCGCTATAACACCCCATGAGTCATTTATTTTCTGTGAGTCACTATAGCATCGCTCGAAATCAAGAGCATTTTTTTCCTTCGAGGTTTTTCGGGAGGTGGCGATTGTATGCCAAGCAATGATGCCAGCGACTGACGAAGAAGTAAGGATGGCGACCCATGCATTATTTCCTAGAAATGCAAAAATTGAAGACCACTCAGCTGCCTTAAGCCGGGAGGCTGTCAGTAGCATACCGAACAGAAATACAAGGGATGCCCAAAAAAAAGGATTAGGCTGGTGTAATATATATTTTTCTTTCTTTCTTTTCATTTTAAATTTTCCAATATAAATGGCGAGCTATTAGCTCGCCATTTATAAATTCATCCCTTATACACTAACGCCCTTACAAAAGACCCCAGTCTTCTTCTTGATAGCTCATAGCGTAGTCCTTTTTAAACTCTATGTGTAATGTTATAGAGAACCCTTACCGAAACTACAAATAGCTATTTCCTATAAAACCACAGCTCATTATAGCTTAAAACTAACAGAATCCTTCAGCTTGCGAGCTTACCAGAGAACGGGCTGTTGGCGCAAAGCCTGATCGCTCCCGAGAATTCTGACCCGTATTTGCGACTCCTGCCACCCTATCTTTCCAGTATAGTAGCCCCGATCCTGGATGACCATCGCTGCCCCTTTGGTCTTGGAGCCGGCCTCCCTAATACCGGTTTACAACCCGCTTGGCTACTCAGTATCCATCCCTGTCTGCTTGAGCGTCTTCCGCGCCTTCTCAATTTCGAGGGTAGGGCTCAGGATAAGACATGGTCTCTTCACCTCTTCAGTGAGGTTAGCTCGCTTTCCTTTGATATTACTAGGAATAAGAAAGTAACGATGAGCTGGAGTGTGGTGGATGGACAGCCACGAAATACCGCCGAAGATCGATGAGCCGACTGCGACCAAGCATTGAAGCGAGGGGAAAACGAAAGGGGAAAAAGCGAGGTAACGCACTGAAAGAAAAGTGGTACCGGCGGTCGGACTCGAACCGACAAGGGCTTGCACCCGGCGGATTTTGAATCCGCTGCGTCTACCAATTCCGCCACGCCGGCAGCGCGGTGCATTATACGTGGCCGTGACGGCAGGTCAATCGGGAGCCTGACGACGCGACCGATTTTCGGTATCCTTGCGGGCTTGTCCGGCTGCTCGACAGCCGCTTCTGCCGATCTTTCCTGCGGACCCGAACCTGCATGCAGCGCGCCGATTTCCATTACGAGCTTCCCGAGGAGCTGATCGCTCGCTACCCCTCCGAGCAGCGCAGCGACTGCCGCCTGCTGTGCGTGGATGGCGCCACCGGCGAGCTGGCTCACCGCCGTTTTACCGACCTGCTCGATCTGCTCGAGCCCGGCGATCTGCTTGTGTTCAACGATACCCGGGTGATTCCCGCCAGGCTGCACGGCCACAAGGCCAGCGGCGGCAAGGTGGAAATGCTGCTGGAGCGGCCGCTGGACGCCCACCGGGGCCTGGCGCACCTGCGCAGCAGCAAGTCGCCCAGGCCCGGCACCGAGCTGATCTTCGAGGGCGACATCCACGCCGTGGTGGAGGGCCGCCGCGACGCCCTGTTCGAGCTGCGCTTCTTGGGCGAGACGCCGCTGATCGCACTGCTCGAGCGCCATG